>DASUNJ010000199.1:0-6024 GCA_036277235.1 Thermoanaerobaculia bacterium
CGGCGGACGGCCCGGGTCCCGCTGTCAGGCTCCTCCATCCCGGCAAGGATGCGCAGGAACGTGGACTTGCCCGAGCCGTTCGGCCCGATGAGCCCCACGCGGTCGCCCTCGGACAGGCCGAAGGAGAGCCCCTCGAACAGCGGGTGGGCGCCAAAGCCCTTGGTCAGGGATTCACAGGTCAGGAGGACGGCAGGCGGCATAGGGGGGGCATTGTATGCTTCTCCCATGCCTCTCAAGAGACTCCTCGCGGTCTCCATGCTGTCTCTGCTCCTGGCGGGTGCCGCCACCGAGCGCGAGCTCGACCATCTTACGGCCTATGCCCGGCTCCTCTCCCTGGTCCGCTTCTTCCACCCGAGCGACGCCGTCGCCAAAGCCGACTGGAACCAGGTCGCCGTGGCGGGGGTGAAAGCGATCGAAGGGGCCGAGAATCCGGAATCCTTCGCCCGGTCTTTGGAAATCTTTTTCCGCCCGCTCGCACCCACGCTGCGGGTGCTTCCGAACGGCGCGCAATGGGAGATGCCGCCGGAGCTTCGACACCGGCCTGCCGGCATCGTGGCCTGGCGCCACCATGGAGGCGATTTCGGTGCCGACAAAAAGATTTATTCAAGCGAGCGGATCTATGACCGCAGCCCGCCCGGATTCGGCATGCTGACGCAGGCAATTCCGGCCGGACCGCTGAGAGGGAGGCGGGTTCGCCTCTCCGCGTGGGTGCGGGCCGAGGTGGAGGGAGACGGGCGCGTCGAGCTCGGACTGCGCGTGTACGGGCCGGACGGCAAGCCGCGGTTTTTCAACAACATGGCCGACCGGCCCATCCGCGATTCGCCGTGGCAGCGAGTGGAGATCGAGGGCGAGGTAGCCCCGGACGCCGACCACATTGTCGTTCTTTTGGCCCTCACCGGCGGCGGCACCGCCTGGCTGGACGAGGTGTCGCTGGCTCCCGCTCTCCTCAATGCCTCCTTTGACGAGGGGAAGAGCGGCGCGCAGCCGCCGGGCTGGCTGTTCCCCTACGAGTCGATCCGCGCCGGATATCACCTGTCCACCGAGCGCGGGGAGGCCTGCCGCCGCGGTGGCTGCGCCCGGGTCGTCAGCGATCCGATCGCCACTCCCCGCTTCGTCCGTCCCGAGGAGGTCCTGCAGGTGGACCTGGGGGCCGGAGTGACTGCCTTCCTGCCGGTCGCTCTTTATACAGACACCCAATCCCCTGCCGCGGTCCTGCCAACCTCCGATGCCAGCGGCGACTCGCGCGAGGCCCGGCTGGCCGCGGCGGCGCTGGCCTGGGGCATCCTTCAGCACTTCCATCCCGAGGGGCAGCCGGGCGATCCGCGGCCGGCCCTCGCGGCCGCCTACGAGGACTCCGAGAGCTTCCTGCGAGCCATGGAGCGCCTCCTCGTCCCGCTGACCGATACAGTCGCGCGGTTCTTCCGGATGGACGAGCCCATGCCGCTGGCCCTGCCCCTGGCCTGGGAATGGATCGAAGGGCGGCTCACGATCACCGGCGCGGCGGAGGGCACCGGCATCAAGCCCGGGGACGTGGTGCTGAGCCTGGACGGCCGGCCCACGGAAGAGAAGATCCACGAGGAGGAGGCGCTCGTCTCCGCGCCGACTCCCGAGGGCCGCCGGTGGTGGACCCTCGAACGCCTGCTCTACGGACCGTCCGGTTCCCGGGTGACCCTGCGGCTCGAGCAGGCCGGCGAGGTCACGCTGACGCGGGATACTCCCTACGAGCGGCTGGTTGCGGGCACGCCGCTGCCGCCGGTCGCCGAGCCGCGCCCCGGGATCTTCTATGTCGACCTCGGGCGCATCGAGGAGGAGGGCTTCGAGCCCCTTCTCCCCCGGTTGACCTCCGCGCGGGGGGTCGTCTTCGACCTGCGCACGGGCTCGAACGTTTCGAACGTGGTCCTGCCCCACTTGACCGAGCGCACGGTCTCGAGCCCGCAGTGGCAGGTGCCGGTGGTCATGAAGCCCGACCGCCGCGACGTCGAGTGGGTGACCACTTTCTGGACGATCCCGCCGAAGAAGCCGCGCATCCGCCGCGCGGCCTTCCTCATCGACGGCCGGGCGTACGGCTTCTCCGAGACCCTGCTGGGGATGATCGAGGAGCACCGTCTGGGCGAGATCGTGGGCGCCCGCTCGGGCGGGAGCAACGGCTCGGTGAACTGGACCGACCTGCCGGGCGGCTACCGCCTGCGGTGGACCGGCCAGCGCGTGCTCAAGCACGACGGCTCGCCGCTGCACGGGATCGGGATCTCTCCCACGGTCCCCGCAGCGCGTACGCTCAAGGGCATCGCCTCCGGCCGGGATGAGATCGTCGAGAAGGCTATCGAATCGCTCTAGCCTCTTCGATCCACGCCCGCGCCTGGGGCTCGTCTTCGAAGAACTCGATGGGAAAGCCCCGCTGCTCCTTGCGAAAGAGCTTCACGCCCGCGAAGACGAGCTTGGCCATGACCCTGGACGTGAGCTTCGCCCGGCAGACGGCGACTCCGCGCACGGGCATGCGGTGGAGCGTCTCCGACGTGATCTTGCGGCCGGCCGGCGTGCCGCTGCCGAACTCCGTCATGTCGACCAGCATGTAGACGCCATCCCGCCCCTGGGCCATGTCCAGGTGCTCGCGGGCGAGGATCTCGCTCTCCGCCAACGAGACGTCGCCGGACAGGCGCAGCGCGATCAGGTCGGGCTCCTCGAACCAGGTGGTGTGCGAGCCGACGGAATGGGTCTCGGGCATTGCGATGGTGCCTACGATACGACCCCCGGGCTCCTGAAGCAACGGGCCGAGGGTCCGTCGACCCTATTTCAAGCGGCATCAGGCGATCCAGTGCCCGGCACGGAGGACCCGGTTTCAAATCTCCGATACGATAGGTTCCAGAATGGAGCTTCCCAATGCGGAGCGTGCGCTCGTTGACCCGCGCAAGTTGAGGGACTATGCGCTTTCCCCAACGCATCCGGTCGGACGCTTCAAGGCAGCTTTCTTCGCCAGGCTCGGGTTCACGACCGAGAACTGGGAAAGTCTCGGCCTGGAGCTCCGGCGGCTTGCGCTCCAAGATTCCGCCGAGCCGAGTGAGAAGACCGAATTCGGCCAGAAGTATCTGGTTCGAGGCATCATCCTGGGGCCAACGGGAGTGAGCGCGGAGATCCGAAGCGTCTGGATCATCCTGAGTGGTGAACAGGTGCCCCGACTGGTTACAATCTACCCTGAGGATTGAACATGAGCTACAGCGTGCTCGATACAGTCGTTCTGACCCGTGATGTCCCAAAGCACAACCTGCGCGCGGGCGATCTCGGTGCCATCGTTCAGGTCTATGAACCTGATGGCCTGGAGGTCGAGTTCGTCACCGCAGCCGGAAGGACGGAAGCCCTGGTGACTCTGAAACAGGCTGACGTTCGGCCTGTGGCCGGTGACGACCTTGTTACCGTCCGCAGCTGGGCCAAAACCGCTTAGTGGACCTCATCGCGCTCACCCGCTCCCTGATCGACATCGAGTCGGTCACCGGCAACGAGCGCGCCGTCGGCGACTTCCTGTTCGAGTACCTCTCCAAGCTCGGACCTGTCGAGCGGATGCCGGTCGAGGGGGACCGCTTCAATCTCTTCGCGAGCTGGGGTGAGCCCGCGGTCGTGCTCTCGACCCATATCGATACCGTCCCTCCCTTCTTCCCCTCTTCGGAGGACGGCGACTTCGTCCACGGCCGGGGATCTTGCGACACCAAGGGCATCCTGGCTTCGATGATCAAGGCGATTGAGACGCTCCTGTCCCAAGGGGCGAGCGGGTTCGGTCTGCTCCTGGTCGTGGGCGAGGAGGCGGACAGCATCGGCGCCCAGGTGGCGAACCGGCAGCCTCGCGGGTCGCGGTATCTCATCAACGGCGAGCCCACGGAAAACCGGCTCGCCCTCGGGTCCAAGGGCGCTCTCTATCTGCGGATCGAGGCCGCGGGAAGGATGGCGCACTCCGCGTACCCGGAGCTGGGCGAGTCGGCCATCGACCGGCTGCTGGAGGCTCTGGTCCGGCTCCGGGCCGTCCCACTCCCGTCGGATCCCGTGCTCGGGGAGACGACCCTCAACATGGGGACGATCTCGGGCGGTCGGGCTTCGAACGTGATCGCGGACCAGGCCCGCGCCGAGGTCCTGATCCGTACGGTCGGGGACACCGGGAAGCTGCGCCGCGCGATCGGGGAGGCCCTGGCTGGGGTCGAGGTGACGGAGCGCGAGACACGGGCGATGCGGTTGGGCTCGCTACCGGGCTTTGAGACGACCGTGGTCAAGTACACGACGGACATCCCCCGGCTCGGCGCGTGGGGGGAGCCGTTCCTCCTCGGACCGGGGAGCATCCACCTCGCCCACACTCCCGAGGAGCGGGTGCCCAAACGGGAGCTGGAGGACGCCGTACGCCTCTACGCGGCGATGGTGCGCCGCTTGCAAAAGACCGGGCCATGAAAAAGATCGAGGTGGGCATCCTGGGGGCCACCGGTACGGTGGGACAGCGGTTCATCCAGCTCTTGGAGGACCATCCGTGGTTCGAGGTGACGTGGCTGGCGGCGAGCGACCGCAGCACCGGCAAGCGCTACCGGGACGCGGCGTCCTGGCAGCTCGAAGGCGCCCCTCCTGCCAATGTGGCCGATGCGATCGTCGAGGAGGGCGTGCCCGGCCGCGGGCCGAAGCTGGTCTTTTCGTCCATGGCGTCCAACCTGGCCGGCGAGATCGAGCGCGAATTCGCGGCCGCGGGCCACATCGTGGTCTCCAACTCCAGCCACTACCGCATGGCCGAGGACGTCCCCCTGCTCATCCCCGAGGTCAACCCCGGCCACCTGGCAATGCTGCCCGCGCAGCGCCGTGAGCGGGGATGGACCGGCGCCATCGTCACCAACCCCAACTGCGCGGCCGTCGGCCTGGTCATGGCGATGGCCCCGCTCAAGCAGTTCGGGCTCATGAACGCCATGGTGACCACGTTCCAGGCCGTCTCGGGCGCCGGCTATCCGGGGGTGCCTTCGCTCGATGCCTTGGGGAATGTCATCCCCTACATCGGCGGCGAGGAGGAGAAGGTCGAGAGCGAGCCTCAGAAGATCCTGGGCGATCTCGTGGGCGACCGGATCGAGCCGCTGCCCATGGAGATCAGCGCGAGCTGCCACCGGGTGCCCGCAGTCGACGGTCACATGGTGGCGGTGAGCCTGGAGTTCGAGCGCCGGCCGACGCGGGAGGAGCTGATCGCGGCGCTCGAAGGGTTCCGCGGCATCCCCCAGGAGCGAGAATTGCCCTCGGCTCCGCGCCGGCCCATCCACGTCATGGAGGCGCCCGACCGGCCGCAGACCCGCAAGGACGCCGGGCTGGAGAAGGGAATGGCCACCCCCGTCGGCCGCATCCGGGAGTGCCCTGTCCTCCACTGGAAGATGGTGGCGCTCTCCCACAACACCCTCCGCGGCGCCGCGGGCGCGGCCGTGCTCAACGCGGAGCTGATGCAGTCCGAGGGATTGCTCGACGCATGAGCACGGACCCCTCACCCCCGTCCCCTCTCCCATCCCCTCCCTTCCACCGGGAGAGGGGCGTCCCCACCCATACGCCGCCGAAGCGTTCCCCCTCTCCCGGTCGGGCGGGAGTGCGAGGGGAGAGGGGGCCAGGGGGTGAGGGGCCTTGATCGTCATGAAATTCGGCGGCAGCTCGGTGGACACCGCGGAGTCCATCAAGCGGGTCGTGGGGATCGTGCGCGGCCAGCGCGACCGGCAGCCGGTCGTCGTGGTCTCGGCGATGGCCAAGACGACGCGCAAGCTTCTGGAGGCGGCCGATGCCGCCGCGGCCGGGAAGGATTACGTGCCCCTGTTCGAGGAGCTGCGCGAGTACCACCTCCGCGAGTCCCCCGCTGAGGGGCATGCGGTGCTGGAGCCCTATTTCTCCGAGCTTCGCGGCGTGCTCGACGAGATCGCGGCCGAGGGGCGCGTCACTCCTCGCCTCGCCGACCATGTGGCGAGCTTCGGTGAGCTCCTTTCGAGCGCCATCCTCTCCCATGCCCTGGGCTCCCCCTGGATCGACTGCCGCCAGGTG
>DASUNJ010000200.1:0-5586 GCA_036277235.1 Thermoanaerobaculia bacterium
GCCGGCCCACCATCCGCGCTCATCTCCTCGCCGCCCCCCGGCGGGACGTATGTGGTCGGGCAGGCGGTGCCGACGGCGTTTTCATGCAGCGAGGGAACGGGGGGAACCGGCCTCTCCTCATGCAACGACTCCAGCGGCACCGCGAGCGCGAGCGAAGGCGCCGGTCGCCTGGACACTTCGGCGGTGGGGGACTACGCCTACACGGTGACGGCTGTCTCCAAAAGTGGCCTGACGGACAGCACGTCGATCGACTACACGGTCGTGCCGCCGCCGCAGCCGCCCGAGGAACCGCAAGGGCGGCCGCCGGGCGGCCCTGAGGATGATCCGCCAAGCGATGACGAAGAGCAGCCCCTCAGGATCGAGCTCTCCACCGGCGTCGAGGGAAGGTCGCTTCGCAAACTGCTGCGGACTGGGGAGCTGGTCGTCGCGGTGAGGGCCGGCGGGGAGGCGAAAATAGCTCTGAGTGGGCGGGCCAAGGTCAGGGTCAGCGCCAGTCGCTCGGTTGCAACGAGGCTTGTCGCGGTCTTCAGGAGAAAGATCGTCCGCTTCGTCGCGGCCGGCGAGAAGAAGGTGGCTCTGGCCCTGACACGGCAAGGGCGCAGGGCCCTGCGGCACCGACGCAAGGCGAGGCTCGTAATCACTGGCGCGGCGACCGACGCGATCGGCCACGCGGCGAGAAAGAGAATGATCCTGACCCTGCAGCGGTGAGCGCCCCGGGTTCGGTGGCTGGTGTCCTCCTCAGTTGGAGCCCGGACCCTTTTAGTCGTCGCTTCGCCGCCCGGTCAGCGACCGGATCGAATCGAGCTCGTCGCGGGCTGTTGATGCCCCCGGCTGCCTCACCGGATGAGCAGCGCTGGGAATAGGCTTCTGCGAGGTGCGCAAGCCGGTCGAAACGCTCTCAGGGGGCTCTAGCCTTGAGCTGCCTGAGTTCGACATGCCCCCCGACGAGCCGCTGCTGCTGTTGGAGTCTTGGCTGAAGGGCGCCGACGCGTGCGGAGTGCGCGAGCCACGGGCGCTAGCCTTGGCAACCGCGGACGCAGCGGGCAGGCCCTCCAACCGGATTGTCCTGCTCAAGCAGGCGAGTCCGTCAATCATCTTCGCGTTCAGCGCGAACAGCCGCAAGGGACGGGACCTTGCGGCCAACCCGCAAGCCGCAGGAACGCTCTATTGGCGAGAGACGCTGCAACAAGTCGTCATCGAGGGACCAGTCGAGCGGATGAGCGCGACCGAGTCCGACAGGCTGTTCGCCGAACGTCCGCCCTCGGGACAGGCGACCACCGTTGCTTCCGATCAAGGCGAGGAGTTGGAGGACCCGGAGCGCCTGCGGCAAGAAGCCGATGCGCTGGTGCGAGGCAATGAGCCTCTCAGACGCCCCGAAGGCTGGGGTGGCTACCGGCTCGACCCCGACCTGATCGAGTTTTGGCATGGCAGTCCCGACCGCCTCCACCGTCGCCTCCTATACACGAAGACGGACGGCTGCTGGGCGCACCGGCGCCTACAGCCTTAGCGCGCCAGCTGCTCCTGCTGCTGGGGCAAGAAATGGGGCAAAAACCCCCACAGACTCCAGCCGATCCCAGCCGATCTCGATCTCGCGAAAACCGCTTGAAACCGTGCCCCACGTAGTCCAGCGGGTCCCAGATTCGGGCTCATAACCCGAAGGTCGCGGGTTCGAATCCCGCCCCCGCTATAGGACAAAAGCCCCGCAAATGCGGGGTTTTCGTCTTTTCTGGGACGCAGACAATGGGGTTCAAAATGGCCCATGGGGCAACGCCTGGGGCAACATGAGCTTCGAGAGAGGTCGATTCCGGGTTGAGTGCATCCCTTCGCTCGCTTGTATCTCGTTCGGTTTCCGAGATCCTGCCCGTCACACTTCGCCGGGTGGGGGATGGAGGCCAAGACGCGTTTCTGTCAAAGGAGCAGGCCCGTCTCGAGCAGGGCGAGCAGATCCGGGGAACTTTTTGGATCGCCGGGCGAGAGGACATGACGACGGCGGGCGTGCTCCGTTGGTCACGGGGGACGGTGCAGAGCTTTGGCTGATCAACGTTTCGGCTGATTGGCCTGGGATCTGGCACGGCTCGGGGTACTCAGACGGACCGCTGACGGTCCACGGGACTTCGACCACCGGCAAGAAGATCAGTTTGCTGCACGCATACGTCGCGTCATCAAGCTTCGGCTCGGGAGCTCCGCAACTTAGGCTGGTCGCGCGACGGCTGGTCCTCTTCCGGCACTGCACTGATGATGATCGGTGGAAGCGCCTCGTGATGCGGACCGCAAACCTCCACGAGTGGATGCCTATCACCGGCTTCGACCCGCCCGAGATGATCATGGATCGCCGCTTCCAGCTTCGAGAATACGGAGTCCACTGGAAGGTTCCGCGTGGTAAGCGCGTCGTACTTAGCGATGCAGAAGTTCGCTTCGAGCCAAGGATGGTTACGGACCCAGCGCCTTGGAGGCCGAATCGGATTATCCGCACCACGATGGACATCGCTGTGATCTCCAAGGAGCGCAAGACCCTTGGGAGAGCTCCACGAACGCTATGTGATGCCTTTGCGCGACCTTCTGGTCATTGCAGGTGCCGTTCCGGACGCCCTTCTCTTTGAGTCAGTCACGATTGGCAGACAGCCGTCCGCGGTTGTGCTTGAGACTGGAATCGAGCCAACCGTCCGGGATTGGCCGCGTCCAGATCGACAGTTCCTCTTCTACGCCCTCGACATACCGGACTTTCGTGCTGGCTTGAAGAAGTGGTTTGCGCTGCATACTCGCGTGTCGCCAGCTCTTCAGTATCTCGCGGAATCGATCAACGAAGACAAGTATTCCCACGCCAGATTGCTGAGCGTGGCGAGCACCCTTGAGACGTACCACCGGAGCCTCTACGACGCCGCGTGGCGGCGGACGTACAAGCGGAAAAACCCGAACAAAAAGACGCGTGGGCCGTTCCTGCTAGAGCGCATTACCCACCTGCAACGCATCTCCGGCGTTCCGGAGGGCATCACTGGGTTCAGCGAGGCACGTCGCCAACTCTTCGTCGCTAGCCGAAACCATTTCGCGCACCTAAACGAGCCTCGATATGGCTATTCAATCGATCAAGACGTTTACGACAACGCCATACCCAGTATCGCCCGCGGAGTCGCGCTGGTACACGCCTGCGTAATGCGCCGACTCGGATTCACGGCACGCCAAACGAAGGAGCGAATCGAGCTGATCCACGGTCACTTGGTTATTTCGGCGCGTGGGCCGCGGCGACGGTTAGGCATCGGGGCGACAGCGACTTTAGGCCTGACGGATCAGCTGGTATCAGGCGTTTACCCAGAGCTGCCCCGCCGACGCGGTTCCCTTCCTGACCGTCGAGTTGAAGGACGGCAGATGGATAGCAGGTGCCTACAAGAACGCGACCGTTGAGAGGGACGACAACCGCGAGCTTTGCCTACAGCAGCCTCTCGGGGCAGCCCCCCGAGCCGGAGCGGAGATGCGGCCAGAGCCGAACGACGAATTCGTCCTACTGCGGGAGGAGGACATTCGACAAATCAAGGGGAGATATCTGCGCGTGTTCGAAACGATTGATGGTGCAGCCCTTCCTGTTGAGCAGCGTTCCAAGGCTTCATAGGTCGCGCGGTCCGCTATTCGGAGTCACCCATTGAGGGGAACTCCCAGCCTAGGCGGACTGCCAAATGTTTACCAAGGAGCGCTCCTTGGTCCATCTCACCATCGGAGTCCTGGCGACCGGTGACCGTTACGTCAAGGTTGCCCCCGGTGTCGTGAATTTGGAATCTCCAATGGGTTCTTCTTACGCCGAACCGATGTGAACCGCTGTAGCGCAGCACGGCAGAAACGGAGCATGAAGCTGGATTGAGACGCAGGAGCCGGCACCTGGTCGTGGCAGGACCGTCTTTGTCAACCGACTCAACTTCGAGTGCATAGACGCGGTTGTCCGTCGCCGCCAGGACGAGTGGGACTGCATCTTTCTGCTCGACGACCGCTAAGATTGCCTGATCTGGAAGGTAGTCACGGCTCTGTTGCGCGACCGCTCGAATGATCTCGTCGGTTTGAGTGTCGGTGAAGTCTTCGTGCCTTGTGTAGAAGTGCCCTACGAAGTCTCCAAGGCGTCTTGCCTGACTTGCTTTCATGGCTTCTCGCCTTGACCTCTTCGAAGGGACGGCTCAGTCGTCTTCATAGAACAAATCCCGTCGTTCGGTGCGGAGGTGTTTGTCGAGCCAAGCGATGGCTTTACGTTCAGCATCTTCTTGATCATCCGCACGAAACGACACCGGCTCGAAGAAGGCAGGTCCCACGGCGGTCAGTAGCTACTCGCCCTCAAGGTTTGGATTCTCCTCACGGCGCAGGCGACCTAAGCCGAGCTGGTCGGCCATGAGGTGACGGGTGTCCGAGTCGCCGTTCGGATCGGGGCCGAATGCGATGTAGGGATCGGACACATGCATCAGCTTAGGATCGAACACGGCGGATTCTGGCTCCGATGCCAATTGCGGAGATCTAAGGTCCGACCAGGCCGGACCTGTTCCCTGACGACAATAAGTTGAGTCCGCGGCTGGGTCTAGGGTCGCCGGGATGGGCAAGCAGCCGAGAGCCTGGATCGTTGACTTCGACAGCGACGCGGTCATCGACTTCGAGGACGTGAAGTCACGAGGAGATCGCAAAGCGGTCTTCAACGTCGTGCAGAAGTTGAAGGATCTAGGGCCGGACCTACCGTCGCCGCATATGAAGTCGTTGAAGGGCGAGGCCAATCTGTTCGAGCTGCGGCCGAAGCAGGGGGCTTGCGAGGCTCGACCGATCTTTGCGCGGTTCGGCGGTCGGTTTGTGGTTCTGGCGGTCGCCGCGAAGAAGAACGATTTCGATCGAGCGATTGCGGCAGCAAGCGATCGCTTGAAACGCCACGGTTGACACCGTGATAACAGAGCTATTATCATGACGCAGAGATGACGGCTTCCGGCAAGACCTTTGATGCCCTCTTGGCCGAGGAGCAGCTAGCCGATCGGAGCTTTCGGGCGGAGTGGCAGAGGCTCGCTCCTGCGCGGGAGTTTGCGGCAACGCTGCTGCGTTATCGCGCTGAGCACAAACTGAGCCAGAGGGCTCTGGCGAAGAAGCTAGGCGTCTCGCAGCCGCGCGTCGTCAAGCTCGAGTCTGGGGAGCACAACCCGGAGGTCGACACGATCATCAACGCGGTTCGGCGGCTCGGGATCGAGTTTGTGCTCGACGTGGCGCCCGCGAGCCGCAAGCCGGCGCTTGTGACGGCGCGCGCCCAGAAGCGCGGAGCGATCGCCCACGACGACGTTTCCGTCGTGGCGGCTTCGTCCGCGTAGAACGGCCCGAGTTCAGCTCCGCCGGTCATGTGGCCGCGTCTGCTTCACTCGCTCGGCGGCATGGCTCCATGGGGACGGGCGTCTTGCAGCAAGGCCCGCATCTTCGCGGCTCGGTTGGCTTGGCGGAGCAGGCGAGCGCAGACAGAAGACTTCTTCATATTCGTCATTTTGACCCGCGAGTCAACGGGCTGCGCCGATTCCTCTCCTGCGGGGAACGATGACGGGTCAGGACCCTATTGGATAATCACCAGTACCGCACTAGGTCTTGACC
>DASUNJ010000201.1:0-3255 GCA_036277235.1 Thermoanaerobaculia bacterium
CGGCATGAGCCAGGGCCTCCTCCAGGTCCCGCCGCGCCTTCTCTGTTTCTCCCAAGGCCCTGTAGGCACGGCTGCGCCGCAGGAGCGCCTCGGATATCCCGAGAGGCTCCTCTTCCATGCGAACCTGCGCCATCCGGACCATCTCCTCGTGGAACAGGAGGGATGTGCCCGGAAAACCTTGTCGGAGGGATGCGTCAGCCGCTTCCATCAGGGTGTTTTGGAGGAAGACGGACCACCCGGTGTCGCGCAGCAGAGGGAATGCCTGAAGATAGCGCTCCCAGGCTGCCTCCATCTCCCCCTGAATACGATGGTTCTCCCCTAACATGTAATGAAGAGAGCCCATGTGCTCGCGCTCGCCGAGCGTTGCAAAGATGCGGAGCGCTTCCTGATAAAAGTGAGAGGACTCGGCAAAATGGGCAAGCCGGGCGTTCGCCATGCCAGTCAAGGTAAGTCGCCGGGCCGCCAGGATGGGGTGCCGGGAGGGATTCAGCTCCGCGCCGAGAGCTTTCATGACCGTCAGGATCTCCTCTCCCGGCGTAGCGGCTAGGTGACGGCAGAGCTGGGCTCGGAAGATCGCCCAGCCGCGGAAGGGGCTGCGTGCCCGGCCGAAAGCATTTGTGGCCTGCTCGAACTCAGCCACGGCCTCCTCGCTCCGCCGCTCCTGAAAGAGAACCAGACCCCGGCGGTAGCCCGCATGCCCCTTGGCGAGCTCCTGGAGCCGTCCTTTGTCTCCCTGGGCTCGCGCCTCGTCAATGGCAGTGACAGCATCCGTCAAGAGCGAGTCCTGATAGATGCCGCGTAGGGCTTCAGCGACGACCCGGACCACCAGCAGATGGCGACTCGCCTGGGCTGAGCGGCCTGCCAGGAACTCTGCAGCCCAATCTGGGAGCGCGACCTCCTCAACGTGCAGCCGCGCTCGCTGTCGGAGGGGGCCGGCGATCCGAGTGACCGTGCCTACATCTCCCCGTGCCGCGGCGGCTTCCACGAGAGGTAGAGCCTGCTTCCAGGCCTCATCCTCGGGTGGACGTTTCAGCAACCGAAGGCGCTCCTCCGCCTCTCCGGACCAGCCGGTGCCGCTCTCCTTCTGGCAACTGCTCCACGCCTCGCGCGCCTGCGAGGCCAAGCCAAAGTCATCCAAAGCTAGCGCAAAGTTACACCGAGCCTCCAGCAGGTCAGGATCGGCCTCCACGGCCTGCCGCGCGACATCGAGGGCACGGATCTTCTCGGATGGAGGGAGCGTATCCAGAAGCACAGCCGCCAAATCCGACAGGATCGAGGGATCACGGGAGCCGCGCGCGGCCATCTCAAGCGTCGCGCGCGCCTTCTCGCGTTCGCCGGCTAGGAACTGGACCAGCGCAAGATCCGCCAAGGCGCGTGGAGAGCGCGAGCGCGCTTCGCGGAGAATCTCGCGGACCTCTTCCAGGTCCTGCAACCCCGCCACGACCATCGGACCGGTATAAGGGGCATGATCGAAACTTCCAGATAGACGTCCCCGGATCGGACGGACAGCGCCGAGCACCTCAGCGAGTTGTGTTTGGAGGGAGTCAGATGCTGCGTTTTCGGCTCGAAGGTACGGCAGCTGCCCGAGCCAGAGGGCGAGCCCTGTGGCGGGTAGCGCCAACAAAAAGAGACAAGCGACCGTGCGTGTACGCGACAACCCGGCCTCGCCCCCCCAAAGAAGGATCGTCCCCGGCTCGCAGGAGGGGCCCGGGCCGATCGCAGGATGATTGCCCTTTCGAGAATCAGTGTACCACTCGCCAGCCAGGAACTCGGAAGCTTTTTGCGAGGGGAGATCTCGTCTCATAAATTTCATCCGTTCCCGCCCTAACTTGAGACGGACGTTGGGACCGAGTTTCTCCACATGGTATTGGGGAGGCGCGGATGGGATAGCCGAATGCTATATCCCACTACCTATGGAGAGAGGTCCTTCGGCCTCGTTGCGTCCAGAAACACATCTCTTGCAGGCTTTCTATATGTCGAAGCGGAACTCCTATACAATTGCAGACACATGGAAGAAAGTTCCAAGTGACCGAGAGACTGCCGCTTCTCCCGCTTTCATGACCCCTGAGCAGATGTTCCTCGACCACCTCCCCCACATCGACAAGGTGGTGGCCCACCTCTGCCGGCGGCACCACTTCCAGAAGGAGGAGTGCGAGGACTTCCGGTCCCACGTCCATCTCAAGCTCATTGAGGACGACTACGCCGTCTTCCGGAAATTCCAGGGGCGGAGCAGTCTAAAGACGTACTTGACGACAGTCATCCAGAATCTCATGCGGGACTACCAGAACCACCTCTGGGGAAAATGGCGCCCCTCGGCAGAAGCAGAACGACTTGGACCGACGGCGACACTCCTGGAGCAACTTCTGGTGCGTGACGGCTACTCGTTCGACGAAGCTGTGCAGGAGATGCGGATCAACCGCAAAGTGGAGTTGACTTGGCAGAAGCTTGCCGAGATCGCGGCCCGGCTGCCGAGCCGGTTTCCCCGGCGGATGGAGGGGGAGGAGGGACTCCGCGATGTTCCCGCGCCGGATGAGCAGGCAGACGACCATGTCGCCGACGAAGAGCGCGCGGCCGCCCGGCGGAAGGTGTGGAAGGCCCTCCCCGAGGCCCTGAAGATCCTCTCCGCCGAGGACCGGCTCATCCTCAAGATGAAGATGAGTGGCTTCACCGTCGCCCAGATCTCCCGCAAGCTGCGCTTGGAACAGAAGCAGCTCTACCGGCGTATCGAGAAGCTGCTCAGCGACTTACGCAGAGAGCTCGAGCGTCTGGGCATCCGGAAGGAGGACATCGATGACCTGTTCGAGGACTGAGTTCTCAACGGGACTTCACGCCGGGAGAGGAGTAATCTGGTCCTTGCGTCCGTCCCAAGAGGGAGCGACCATAGGGTTGCATCTATAGACGAATATCAAGGTACATTTACAGACGAGATGAACACCGTTACCCATACCTGTCCTCCCCTCGAGGACATCGCCGCCTTCCTCGACGGCAAGCTTTCCGAAGGGGAGCGCGCCCGCGTCGTCGCCCACCTGGCGGACTGCGAGTCCTGTTACGCCGTGTTCGCGGGCGCGGCCCGGTACCAGTTGGAGGAAGAGGACGAGGCAACCCAGGAACACGAAGAAGCGGCGGCGGCTGTAGTTCCCTTCCGCAGGAGACCCCCCCTGCCTTGGGTAGCGGCCGCAGCCCTGGCAGCCTTCCTCCTCATCGGACTAGCATTGATCCCCCGGCTCTACCGCTCTTCTGAGGCCATGCCCGTGT
>DASUNJ010000202.1:0-3204 GCA_036277235.1 Thermoanaerobaculia bacterium
AAGTTCCTCGCCACGCCGGACTTTGCCAGCAAGGCCTGGATCTGGAGCCAGTACGACCACACCGTTCGCACCAACACCGTGCAGGGGCCGGGAGGCGACGCCGCGGTGCTCCTCCTCAAGGGGACGCCGTCGGGCCTGGCCATGACGTCGGACGTCAACCCGGTCTACTGCTCTCTCGACCCGTGGCGGGGCGGCGCGCAGGCGGTGGCCGAAGCCGTGCGCAACCTGGCCTGCACCGGCGCCGAGCCGGTCGGGCTGACCGACTGCCTCAACTTCGGCAACCCGGAGAACCCCTAGGTCTCGTGGCAGTTCCGCGAGGCGATCCGGGGGATGTCCGCGGCCTGCCGCGCCCTGGGCGTGCCGGTCATCTCGGGCAACGTCTCCTTCTACAACGAGACCGAGGGAGAGTCGATCTATCCGACGCCGACCGTGGGCATGGTCGGAGTGATCCCGGCGCTGGCCAACCTCCCGGACCCGTTCTTCCTGAGGAAGGGAGACCGGGTGATCCTGCTCGGCCGCGACCGCGCGGAATTCGGCGGCTCCGCCTACCTGCGGCTGCTCCACGGCATCGAGCAGGGGCGGCCGCCGGAGGTGGACCTGGAGGCGGAGCTCTCTCTGGCGAAGCTCCTGCGCAGCCTGGTCGCCCGGCGCCTGATCCGCTCGGCGCACGACCTGTCCGACGGCGGGTTCCTGATCTCGCTGGCCGAGCTCTGCCTCGGCCGCGGGCTGGGCGCGACCGTCGAGGTGCCGCTCGAGGGGGCCGGCCTCTTCTCCGAGACCCAGGCCCGGGCGATCGTGGCCTGCGCGCCCGCCGCGGCCGATCAGGTGCTGCGCGCGGCGGAAGAGGCAGGCGTGCCGGCGGCTGACATTGGAGAGACGGGCGGCGACGAGCTCGTGGTGCGTGGCGGCAGCGACCTCTTGCGGGCGCCGGTGGCCGGCCTCCACGCGATCTGGTCGACCGCGCTGCCGAGGGCTTTGGGGTTGTAAACATGTGCGGAATCTTCGGCATCGACGGCTGCGATGACGCGGCCAACATGGCATACCTCGGGCTCTATGCCCTGCAGCATCGCGGGCAGGAGAGCTCCGGCATGGTCTCCTGGGACGGCCGCAAGCTCAACTTGCGGCGGGGCATGGGGCACGTGTCGGAAGTCTTCCACGAGAAGGCGCTGGCGGCCCTGCCCGGCCGGCGGGCGATCGGCCACACGCGCTATTCGACCGCGGGGTCGAGCGTCATCGACAATGCGCAGCCGATCGTGGTGCGCACCTCGATGGGCCAGCTCGCCGTCGTGCACAACGGCAACCTGGTGAACCCGGCGGAGATTCGTCACCGGCTGGAGGGCGAAGGCTCCATCTTCCAGACGACGAGCGACACGGAGGTGATCCTCCACCTGATGGCCCGCGCGCCGCGGCTCGACGTCGTGGAGTCGTTCATGCTGGCGCTAGAGCAGGTGCGCGGGGCCTATTCCCTGCTGCTGATCGCCGAGGACAGCCTGATCGGAGCGCGGGACCCGAACGGCTTCCGGCCGCTGGTGCTGGGAGACCTGGACGGCTGCCCCTGCTTCGCCTCCGAGAGCTGCGCCTTCGACCTCCTGGGAGCGCGGGTGGTGCGCGAGCTGGAGCCCGGCGAGGTGGTCGTGGCACGCAACGGCCGGATCGAGAGCTACCGGCTGGAGCAGCGTCCGGAGCCGGCGCGCTGCATCTTCGAGCACGTCTACTTCGCCCGCCCGGACAGCAAGGTCTTCGGCATCTCGGTGGCGCAGTCGCGCCTGCGCATGGGAGCGCGCCTGGCGCGCGAGGCGCCCGCCGCGGCGGACATCGTGGTGCCGGTGCCGGACAGCGGAATGTACGCGGCCATGGGCTACAGCCGGGAGTCGGGGCTGCCGCTGGAGCTCGGAATGACCCGCAACCACTACGTGGGACGGACCTTCATCGAGCCCAAGCAGTCGATCCGGAACTTCGGGGTGAAGATCAAGCTGAACCCGGTGCGCGAGCTGCTGGAAGGCAAGCGGGTCGTGCTGGTCGACGACTCGATCGTCCGCGGCACGACCTCGAAAAAGATCGTGCGCATGGTGCGCGAGGGAGGAGCCGCCGAGGTGCACGTCCGGATCTCGGCGCCGCCCACGCAGTGGCCGTGTCATTACGGAATCGACACGCCGAACCGCGACGAGCTGATCGCCGCCCATCACTCCATCGAGGAGATCCGCCAGTTCATCGAAGCCGACAGCCTCGCCTACCTCTCGCTCGAAGGCCTGCTCACCGCTGTGGGAGGTCCTTCCGACAGCTACTGCACCGCCTGCTGGACCGGCGACTACCGTGTTCCCATCTCCCCCCGGGACCAGCGGCAGGCGGAGCTGTTTCCGGTGCGGGTAGAGGAGGGGTGACGGCGAGGCGTGATGTGTCGTAGAATGATGACATGAGCGCGCCACCCCATCGCCGGCACACGGAAGACCAACCCGATGTCGAGCAAAAGATTCGGTCTCTCCTTGCAGAAGGCCAGATCTGGGAGGCTCAACAGCTTCTGAAGTCTGTGGGAGAGGATGTCCCCGTGGATCCGAAGCTCCGGGAGATCCTTGGCCCGACGCGCGTCAGGAGAAGCAGCTTCAGAGATGTCGACCGAAGCGCAGAATTCCACTGGCTCAAGACGAAGGCGGCAGAGTACGAGGGGAAATGGGTGGCTCTTGTTGGCGAGAGCCTAGTCGCCTCTTCCGATACGCTGAAGGAACTCCTTGCTCGTTTGGCCGAGCTCAAGCTGGATCGAGAGCCGCTGATCCATCACCTGATCTGAGAATCTGGTCCAAACAGAATGCTGATTCTGAACGGGGAGTCCTTTACCTCCGGGCTGTCCAAGTTTTTTGATCAACACCCCGGTTTCCAGAGCCAACGGCCAAGGTTTTCGTGAGAGTCAAGTTTGCTGGACTCTCGGGGGTTTGGACCGCTCAGGTCGACACAGGTGCGGCGTATTCGATTCTGGAAGTCGATGTTTCCGCGGCTTTGGGCCTTTTCGATCTCAAGGGTTCCTGGACAAGGGTGACCACTCGTTTTGGAGTCCTTGGCGGACAGCTCATCCACTTGCCCGTCACTCTGGTCGCGGATGAAGGGGAGTCCCTCGATCTGGATGCCCCGTTCTTTGTTTCTCCAGAATGGAGAGGAGGAACCTTCCTGGGGTACACAGGGCTTTTGGACCGGATCCGGATCGCCCTGGAC
>DASUNJ010000203.1:0-5735 GCA_036277235.1 Thermoanaerobaculia bacterium
ACAACTCCGTCCCGAACCCCTCGCGGGCGATGCCGAACCAGACTTGGTGCTTTGATTTGTCCAGCTCGATCCTCATGACGTGGCTCGTGTTCGTCACGTTGTCCGGGTAGTCGGCCAAGGAGAGGGGCGTCTCTTCGAGGCGGCTTCTCGTCTCCTGATCGAGCGTCGGGAGGATGCGCTCGACGAAGAGCGGGTCGCCCAAGATTTTGTTGCTGCCCGACTGCGTTACCCCGACCCAGAGTAGCCCCACCCTCGCCGCCGTCTCCTGAATGCTGCTCAGCCACGTCTCCGGCGTTAGCGACTCGGTGTTCAGCTTGATGCTCAGCGCGTTCAACTCGTACCTGAGGTGATCGCGGACGAGGTCGAGGTAGGCGTCGGCCGCGTGGGAGACGACGGTGCGCCGATAAAGGTCGTAGTCGCCGAGCGTGGGGTGGTCGATCTCGTCGTTCTTGCTCGGGAGGATGAGGACGAGGTTGCCGATGTGAAAATGGTTGGACGAATCCTCCCGCGGCATCATCTCCAGCCGGTTCTTATAGACCTTGACCTCGTCCGCCTCCGTGCGGATGATCTGCGCGGTCAGGTCCTGCGTGTCGTAACGGACGGTCTGCTGGTCAAGCAGGCGGAGCGGTTCGCCCTCGCCATTGAGGATGCGGTTCGACCGGAACCCCGCCTCCAGGAAGATGCCCGACGCCAGCGGGGACAGAACGTCGTGGAGGATGTGTGCCATCTCGCTGGTCAACTCGCCGAACTCGGTGTCGGCCTTCTGGACTTGGAGGCGCGCGAAGCGGTCGCTGAGCTGATCGAGCGAAGCCAGCGCGCGGTAGTCTTGGACGGCCGGGGCCAACAGGTCGGCCATGCTGCGGAGCTGCTGGAGGGCGGCGTAGTTAAACTCGCGCGAGTGCCTGAAGGTCGCCTTCAGGCAGCCGATGACGGCGCCGTGAAACTTGATAGGCAGCATCGCCTGCGGCTCGGACGCCGCGGGCGACACCGAAGTGTGGATCAACTGCGGCCGCTCGCCGCTCTCGCTGAGCGGAGCGTCCTCGCTCCCGCCCAGTACTTTGAGGAGCCGCGGGTCGGCACCCCGGTCGAGAAGCACGTAGTTGGTGTGCGACTCGCTCGCCGGCCAACGGATGCGCCAAGCGCTCGGCGTTTCGGTGCCGGGCAGCTTGATGAACAGGTCTACCCGGCTCGCCGACACGCTCTGGCCGATGGCCTTCACGATCCCGTCACCGGACAGGTACGACCGTTTCTTCTCGGTCACCACGCGCAAGACCTTGCGGAAGTCGTGAGCGGCGACGACGAGCGTGAAGAAGAGGTAGAAGGCGGGCACGAACAGCAGCATCTTCAGCGGCAGGGCGAGGGCAAAGAGGGAGCTGTCGAGGTACTGGACCGGCTCGCGCAGCTTTGACTCGTAGCCGGGGCTGTTGAGCACGGCTCTGATCTCCGCATCCTGCCACTTGGCGCGGATCGGGTTGGCCGCGTAGAGGAGTTGGATTGAGCCGTAGAAAATCCCGATGATGATGATCCCGGCGGCCCAGTACCAACGCCGGTGCGTGAGGAAGTTCCTCATCGTCGCGACGCCGAACAGACCGAGGCATACGGCCGAGATGAGCGCGTCGGGCATCCGGCCGACGGAGGCCGCGCGCGGCCACTGCGACTCCAAAAATAAAAAATTCGCCGCAGTGGTGAAGACGGCGGGGATCAGGACTATCAGGATGAAGATTTTGCGTCGCAGCAGGGCGGTCGGCTTGAATCGCGTCCGCTGCTTGTTGAGTAGGATGAGCGCGGCGATCAGGAAGAAGAGGTTGTTGGCGCCCGACCCGACGTTAGCCAGAAAGTCGCAGGCGATCTTGGGGACCTCGCTTTCGACATTCTGCAAGTACCAGCCGGCCAAGCGGAAGAGGTACTGGAAGCTGTAGGCGAGGAAGGCCCAACCGACGTACTTGACCCAACTCCCGGCGAGCCGCCTCCCCTCGTTGGACGACAGCAGGATGCCTGCGAAGGTGGCGGCCACCGCCACGGAGATGGCTAGGGTGGCGGCACGGTGTGTGTAGCTGATGCGGGCTAACTCTGCAATATTCGGTATCAGGAGCAGGGCTCTGTGCATCGCGGTGTCACCAACTGGCCCGAGGGGGAGAGAGAAAATTAGCCGCTTGCCCTTTGGTTAACCCACTGCCGTTCGGCAAAGCGCCAGAGGGCCAGCGGCTCCTCGTGCGGCCAAAGATGTAGGGCGGCCTTGGTGGTCTCGTCGGGGTCGAGCGTGATGCGCACGAAAGTCGGCCTCTCCAGCACGTCGTAACGGTTAGTCTCGATGGAGTTGAGGAACTCGTCCCACACGGCCTTGCCGTCGTCGGCGCCCGGCAGCCTGAGCATCCGTGCCCAAGTCCCGCTGTTGAAGTACATCCCGCGCCCGACTGGGTAAGCCTTCGCGGAGTGTGTATGTCCGTGGATCAGCAGATCAGCGTTTCCCTTCCGCAGCAGGAACTGGAGGTCGGCGGCGTAGTCGCCGTCCGGTACGTCCTCGCGGAAGAAGGTGTCCTTGCGCGCGGCCTTTCGCAACTGGGTGACCAACTCGGCGCGCTTCAACTCGCTGCGCGCTTCGACGGCTGCCTGCGCCATGGCCCGCAGCTTCCCGCCGAGCGAGACGGCATCTCCGTCCTTGCGGAACCTCACCGCGGGGTCGCTCAACTGTCTCAGCTTGGTGAGCCTCGATTTGACCTCCGCCCGCAGGTAGAGGTTGAGGGCGGCGGCGTGTTCCCTCTTCTCCTTCAAGGAGGTCAGGAAACGGAGCAGCGGCAGCATGGCCTCGCGCTCCGGCTTGAGCAACTCGACCCACGGGAAGGAGCCGCGCAAGCTCAGGAGGTGGGCGGAGACGACCTCGCTGCCCAACGGGGGAGCGTACTCGTGGTAGTCGATCAGGCCGCGGCTTTCGAGGCCGGCCGCGCTGTTTAGCTTCTCGCGGTCGATCTCGTTCCAAGAATCCAGCCGGTCGCCGTGCTCGACGAGCGCGCGGGCGTGGCCGACCGCCAGCGCGAGCGCCTCGCCGTAAACCAGCCACGTCACGGACGGGCGGCGGCCGTTCGCGCCGAGGGCCGACTCGATCCTCAGGCGCACGCCTTGGAAGACCAGCTCCGGGTCGTGATTGCCTGAGACGACGACCAGCGAGTGGTGCGGCGAGCGCGCCAGTTTGCCGAGGGCCTTAAAGACGGGCCGGTGGCTCTCGACGATGGCACCGACCTCCCGCTCCAGCTTTCCGGCGTCGAGGCCCGGACGGCTCTCCGCGAACAGGAAGTCGAGCACGTCGCCGTTGAGCACGACCACGCAGTGGCGAGTCTGCTCGACCACCCAGAGCAAGAACTCTTCGAGCGCCTTGTCCGCGCCGAAAAGCCCTTGCCCCGGCTCGTCAGATGAAAGATGTAGATCGCTTAGCACGATCACGTCTTTGACTCGCCACATAACTACTCGCCTCCCGCGTGGGTGACTAGGTTTCCCGTTGACGCTCGATCCTTCAAAGGGGAAGGTTCATCCGCCTACCCCTTGCTTTCCGGCAGGCCGCTCCGCTTGAGCCGCGACCTGCGCGTAGGGTTCAGGCAAAGTCTGCTGCGAGCCAGCCTGATGAACCCCTGTCTCTTGGCGCCTAAGGTGTGTTTTCTCTCCTTCATACGCTTGCCCTCCTTGGGGTTGATCCACCGCACACGTGTTATGCAGCTGCCGTGCCAGCCGGCCGCTTCGAGCGTCCCTCAACTTTCCGAAGGTATTTCGGCCGCGCCACCGAACCGGCCTTCTCCGCCTGTTCGGATATCCGGACTGTATTTCCAACTTCCCGGACGACTAAAAATTACTAGGCCGAAGCAAGCGAAGTTCGGAGACGGCCCCGTCTAAATACCTCCACTAGGCGGTCGCGCCGCGCCGCTGGCACGGGCTTTCGATTTAGAGGACTGGCCGCGTCTCATCGCTATTATGAATGTCTATATCTTCCACCCGCGGGGGGTTGGGGTTGCGAGAGAGACCTTGTGGTCAGGAGCCGTGCTTGTCCGTCCCTGTGGTGAACGGTAGCCTCCGGTGGTCAGCCCCGACCACCTTCTTAAAGAACCGTTTTGCCGCGGAAACGTCGCGCCTAGCGCTGAGCATAAACTCAATCGTTTGGCCTTGAGAATCGACCACCCGGTACAAGTATTACCATTCACGACCGACCTTCACGTATGTTTCGTCTATGCGGTAAGAGGTGCCACTCACGGGCGCATCAAGACCGGGGCGTCCCATACTCTGCGTGTTGCCTATTCTTGGCCGCCCTTAGGGGCGTAGATCAACGGGGGCGCGGCCATCCCCTCCGGCGAGACGGGGCCTTGACTGGGACCACCGCCGAGCCGTATCCGCTCTGGCCACTACCGCGCTCTGACATTATGTTCGCGGCGCGACCAAAACCCACAGTTGACGCGGCCTGCCTAAACCGCGCAGTTATGGGTCCACGAAGGAATTGGATGAAGCGGCTGGTCGCCACTCGGCGTGGTGACATAATGCTCCCCCACAACATGCGGCATACGACCGCAGGAAGGAGCCAAGACCAGCCATGGACTACATCGGCATCGACCTTCACAAGACTTCCAGCCAGGTCTGTATTCTGACAGAAGACGGCGAGCTGATCGAGCGCCGCATCAAGACTGACAAGGAGAGCTTCAACAAGCTGTTCGACAGCAAGCGGCCGGCGCGCATCCTCGTCGAGTCCTCGACCGAGAGCGAGTGGTGCGCACGTCACCTCGAAGCGCTCGGCCATGAGGTCATCGTCGCGGACCCTAACTTCGCGCCCATGTACGCCACCCGCGACCGCCGCATCAAGACGGATAAGAGGGACGCACGCGCCCTGTGCGAGGCGTGCCGCCTCGGCGCTTACCGCCCGGCTCACAGAACATCTGATCGGCAGAGGGATGTCAGGGCTCACCTCGTGGTGCGCGAGGCGCTCGTCCGCACCCGCTCGAAGTACATCTCGCTCATCGGCGCGTTGGCTCGGCGCGAGGGCTGCGGCATTAAGGCCGGGCCGTCGCCGAGCTTCGCCCGCCGGGTCGAGCAGGCGGGGCTGCCCGCGCACACACTGGCGCAGATCGAGCCGCTGCTCGGCATGCTCGCCGCCCTCAATGAGCAGATCAAGGCGGCCGACAGGCGCTTGGAACAGATCGTTAAGGCCGACGAGGTGGTGCGACGGCTCTGTAGCGTGCCCGGTGTGGGGCCGGTGGTGGCCACCACCTTCGCCGCAACACTCGACGACTCATCCCGTTTCGTCGGGGCCAAGCACGTCCGCTCGTACCTCGGGCTGGTCCCGCGCGAGTACAGTTCGGGCGAGCGGCAGCGCCGCGGCCGGATCAGCAAGGCGGGGAGCGCCCGTGCCAGGTCACTCATGGTGGAGGCGGCCTGGTCGCTGCTGCGGTGGAAGACCGAAAGGACAAAGGCGCTGCACGAGTGGTGGGCGCGGATCGCGCAGCGGCGCGGGAAGGCGACGGCCGTGGTGGCGCTGGCGCGGAAGCTGGCGGGCATCATGTTCGCCGTGTGGCGTGATGGCACGGAGTTCGACCCGCTACTGCTACGGCCGGGCGGGAGGGCGGCGGTGACATAGTCGCCGCCACTGGGAATTAAAAGACCGACTTCGGCGGGTTCAGATCACGGGCGGGCGAGCGCGGCAAACGGCTTGGCCCTGTGAGCGCCGGCGAAGGAATAGCGCCGCCCGCCCCCGCATCCAGACA
>DASUNJ010000204.1:0-3165 GCA_036277235.1 Thermoanaerobaculia bacterium
CTCGGATGACAAGCAGCTTCACGACTTTTGGCAGGACCCTTATGGTCTATATACCACCCTGCTTGTAGGGATCAATCCTGAGCTCGGCTTTTTTGTAGGTGCAGATCCCGTTCTGCACAGTCCATCCAGGTTCTTTATATCTATTGAGTTCAAACAAAAACATGTCGACGAGATCCTCGGACGTGGTTGGCATACTTGGGAGCGTCAGCGACGGAGCTCGGATGAACCGATTGAAGCTCTAGTAGGAGGTAGGCCAAAAGCTTTTCTCTCTTATATTCGTTTTGAGAGGGAAGCCTTTTCAGAGGATCAGGGGCATCGTCAGATGCTTGCCGAGCGCCCCGCGAGGCCAACCATACACGCACTTGTTCACGAATTTCAGCTCTCTGAAAGGGAGGTTCTCGATGTAATAGAGAATGCCAACCGGCTGAAGGTTGCTGTCCGGGGATCGGTGGCTGAAGAACACCTTTCAAGGCAGCTCCAAAAGATACCAGAAATCGAGACGTGCGCCCGCCTGGAGGGAGATGGGCCAGATTTGAAAGTCTGGCTTCCGAACCAGAAGGTGATTACAGTTGAGTGCAAGAATGTTCTCAGAGAGACCAACCGAGAGGGGCTTGCACGTCTTGATTTCCAGAGAACACGAGCAGCGAAGTCAGATCCTTGTTCTCGCTATTACAGCCCGAGGGACTTCGACGTGGTTGCCGCCTGTCTGCATGCGATTACCAATAAATGGGAGTTTCGCTTCTCATTGACCTCCCAACTTGCTCCCCACAAAAAGTGCATCGGAAAACTTTCAAGTTCGGTATGCATAGACGACCGCTGGAGTAAAGATCCGCTGAGCGTGCTATACGCAGCAACCACATAGTCCCCCCCGAAGAGACTGGGCGCTGCTTTGTTATAGAATTCTCACCGCGATGGACGAGAGTGCTCACCCCAAGCTGTCCTCCACGACCGCCCATGTCACCTACAGAGGCCGGAAGCCCGCCTCACCCCGAGCGAGCGCCGCCGGCCGTGGGAGCAGCAAGAAGTCAGACACCAAGTGCGAGCGCCTTCTTCGGCAAGCCCTCTGGGCTGCCGGCTACCGATACCGGAAGAACGTCGCCAACCTCCCTGGCCATCCGGATGTCGTCTTCCGCAGGGCGCGGCTTGCCGTCTTCGTCGATGGCGACTTCTGGCACGGACGGGACTGGGAATACCGGCGCCAGAAGCTCCAGGCAGGCTCCAACCCTGACTACTGGATTGCCAAGATCCAGCGGAACATGGAGCGGGACCGCGAGACTACCTCCCGGCTCCAGGAGCTGGGGTGGACCGTCCTCCGCTTCTGGGAGTCTGAAATCCAGGCATCTCCTCAGGAGGTCGTGCAGAAAATCGGGGCCGCACTCACGTTGGCCCTTGACAAAGACCGCCACTTACCGTAAACAGAGCGTAACATGACGACACGCGGTACTCGCATCCGGACACGGTCGCCCAAGGTCATCAGCCTGTTCACCGGCGCCGGAGGTCTCGACCTCGGCTTCGAGGCCGCGGGGTTCGAGACGGCGGTCGCTGTCGAGATCGACCCGGAGGCCGTGGCGAGCCTGCGCCGCAACCGCGACTGGCCTGTCCTCGACCGAGACATCCACTCCATCAGCTCGGAAGAGCTGCTCACGGCAGCCTCCTTGAAGGAGGGCGAGGCCGACATCCTCATCGGCGGGCCTCCTTGTCAGCCCTTCTCAAAGTCCGGATATTGGGCCTCGGGAGATACCCTGCGCCTGGAGGATCCTCGTGCGGGGACTCTGGGCGCCTACCTGAGGGTGCTTCGCGACACGCTCCCCCAGTGCTTCCTGCTGGAGAACGTTCCCGGCCTCATGTATCGCCAGAAGAGCGAAGGGCTGGAGCTGATCCGGAGCTCGATCGCCAAGATCAACCGGGAGCGCGGCACCCGCTACAAAGTCACGGTCGCAAAGCTCAATGCCGCCGACTACGGAGTGCCCCAGGTGCGGGAGCGGGTCTTCGTCATCGGGCATCGGGACGGAGAGGAGTTTTTGTTCCCTGCTCCTACTCACATCGAGAATCACGGGGACTTCCTGCCTTTTGGGCTGAAGGCTCAGGCGACCGCCTGGGATGCGATCGGGGATCTCGCCGAGGACGACGATCCAAAGCTGGAGATCCGGGGCAAATGGGCGGACCTGTTGCCTTCGATTCCAGAGGGCGAGAACTATCTCTGGCACACGGAGCGAGGAGGAGGGCTCCGCCTCTTCGGTTGGCGGCGGCGTTACTGGAGCTTCCTTCTGAAGCTGGCCAAGCAGCTACCGTCCTGGACAATTCAAGCCCAGCCCGGTCCGGCCATCGGGCCTTTCCACTGGAAGAGCCGCAGGCTTTCGGCGCGAGAGCTTTGCCGCCTCCAGACCATGCCTGATGACTTTGTCGTCCTTGGCAGCCTCTCTTCCGTGCAGCGGCAGGTGGGGAACGCCGTACCGTCGGCGCTGGCAGAGGTGCTCGCCCGCTCCATGCGCAGACAGCTTCTTGGTCACAAGGTCGATTTGACGGCCTCTCTGGTGCCCGAGCCTCGCTTGCCCTTGCCCGAGCCGGAGCGCCCTCGGCCTGTCCCGCGGAAGTACCACGATCTCGTCGGCAAGCACGAAGCCCATCCGGGCACGGGGCAGGGCTATGCCGCCAATCGTCGAAGAGATCAGGACCTTCTTTCCGAGGACGAGGCTCCGCCTCGGGCAGCTCTCAGCTTCCGCAATCCGGCCTAGCTGTCGCCGGCCCAGTCATATTTCATCTGATAGAAGCCGTAGCGCTGGTTGAACATGTCCGCGTGTGGCTCCTGCTTGTGGGAAGCGGGAGAGCGCAACCGTGGCAGGGTTGATTCGACGAACTGCCTTGCCGTCTGGTCTCCGCTTACGGCCGAGAGGAGAGTTGGATGGATCTTGACCGAGCGCTCGTCCGGCTCGATCCAGACGAGATGCCGGTCAAAAGCAGCATGGTGGTTCCCACAAAGGGCGAGTCCGTTCCAGACCGCATCTTTTGAGCCCGGCGCCTGCACGGGATAGATGTGAGCCCCTTCGACCAATCCGAAGTTCAGTCCGCACAGGGCGCATCGGCCGCCATAAGCCTCGACGACCTCCTTCCCGAATTGCGCTCGTCTCACCAGGGCCGAGACACCTCGGCGGGCCCGCTCCGCTG
>DASUNJ010000205.1:0-4453 GCA_036277235.1 Thermoanaerobaculia bacterium
CTCCTCAGGCGCGGAGGCAATCAGGCCCTTCGCGGTGCCCAGAGGATCGACGCCCTGCTCTACGCAGTACGTCGCCGCCCCGCCGCCGATCGCGATACAGCTAGCGATCACCGCAGCGGCGTTGCCGGGGCGAGCGGCAGCGAGGGGCGTCGGATCGACGGCGCGGTAGTAGGTCGTCGTCGCGTGCTGTTTGATCTGCGCCCCTCCGTCGAGGACGTGCTGTTTGAGCGCGGCCAGCCGCTCCGTGGAGGACTCCGCGATCCGCCCCAGCACTCCGGGGCTCGCGCCTTCGGCGACCGGAGCCGGAAGCATCGCGCCGGCCTTCTCCCGCCACGCGATCAGTCGCTCGCTGAAGAGCTCGCAGCGCCCACAGCGGGAGATGTGCTCGCGCGCCCTGGTCGACTCGGCGGAGGTCGAGATGCCGCAGACGAACCGCATGACCAGCGGCTCCCCTCGCCTGCACCCACCACCGGCGAGGCCGGCCAAGACGGCGCGGGACTTGTCCATGATGAGACGCAGTTGCTCCTTGACGTCGCGCTCGGGCATGCTGAGCCGGTCTGCGATCTGCGGGCGCTTGCAGCCGGCGCCGTAGAGGGCGAACACGTCGCGCTGGCGGTCGGTGAGCGAGGAGGAGACCTTCTCGACGAGCATCGCCAGGTCGGCGTCGTCTTCCAGGTCGATCAGCTCCTCAACTGGACCGCTCTCCTCGGCGGTGAGACGATCCATCCCGTCCTCGACGGGGTCGACCGCGACCTCGCGGTGCTGCCGGTCGGCCTCACGGTTCAGATCGCGCTGCGCGGTGGTGCGAATCCAGGCGTAGACCTGGCCGGGCGCGGTGATGCCCTCCGCTCTGCCCAGGAACCTCTTGCAGGCGAACTGGATCGCATCTTCGATCATGTCCGCGGAGAACTGGGGATAGCGGGCGGCGAGCTGCGCCCGCAGAGTCCGCCCTCGCTCGCCCCGCACAAGGCTCGAGAGGAGATCCCCGTCGTCGCCCTGCTGCCGGGTCCCGATCGAAGGACGAAAAGCCATCACCTCTACAGAGCGGCAAACCGAGAAAGTGGACAGACTTTTCTTCGAGGCGCTCTCTCCCTCCCCCAGAACAGCGTCTTCAGCAGCGCGAGAGCGAGAGAACTCCACCTCCTCGACCGCTGCTGCCGGCTTACCGCTCACCGCTGCCCTCCGCTTACCGAGCCACAGCCAAGCGCGCCTCCATCACTGCAACAGGCCGAGAAGGAGAGAAATCGGCTCCCTCGCGCACTGCTGCGGTTCCCGCTCACGCTGTCCTCCGAACTTCTGGGGCCGCAACTCGACGCGGCTCCTTGCGCTCGGGTGCTACCCACTTTTGGGGATCGCTAACGCTGTGATTTTTAAACAGATGCCTTTTGGCCGTTCATACGAAACGGAGCCGCCCGGGGCGGAGTAGAGGCAGAGGCAGAGCCGCGAGGGCCCAGAGCTACCGGACCAGGCAAAGAGCGACGACGGCGAATTCCTGGCCTGCCGCTCCGCCCATGTCAGAGGCCCACCTCACCTGCCAGGCCCCTTCGGCTGGCACCGGCCCCTGGTCCACGATCCGCATGTACGGGGTGGCGGCTTCGCCGGCAATCGCTGACGAGCCGCCGGTGATCAGCTGCTCACCTCGCTTGCATTTCGCGCGTGCGCCAGCCTCGGCGTAGACGCCGTCATGGGCCACGGCGTCTCGATCTTCGATCGGGCCTGACCTCCGAAACTCGAGCTTGCCGAGGTCGTTCGCCCTCACAGCTCCGGGCGCGATGTCCCGGGAGTGGACCGAGTTGCGCCCAAGCCCGTAGGCGACGACGTTGCCGCCGATCGCCAAGAACAGAGCCAGCAGCGCGACGACCATCGCTGGTGAAGGGCGCCCTAGCTTGATCCTCATAGCTCCTCCTTACCGGCCGGCCTTTCGTCAAGCGGCTGGAGCACCATTGCCTCCGCAACCGCGCCCGAGTGAAATCAGGATAAAGCGCCCGCCCGCAGCCTCAAGCCGTCCCGTCGAAATGCCGGCCTATTCTCCCTGGCCTCGAAGCGATCTGCAAAAAGGCGAGCGCGTGATCTCCGGCGGCATCCGGCAGATTGCCGGCGGGGCTGGCGTCATCTC
This sequence comes from Thermoanaerobaculia bacterium, assembly GCA_036277235.1. GTDB lineage: Bacteria > Acidobacteriota > Thermoanaerobaculia > Multivoradales > UBA5704 > DATMER01. The sequence continues at coordinate 2,117 of DASUNJ010000205.1, forward strand.
GCACATCTGGGCGGTGGAATCTGGGCCGGTCCCGTCGAAGCGGGGCTGGTATATGTCGATGAACTCCGACCTCGGGGGGGCGGCCCGCAGCGATTTCGTCGTCGTCGTGAATTGCGAAAAAAAGTGACTGACTGCTCGACGGCTTAGTCGCCGCCGAAATAGAGCGGGACGTCAGTTACGGCTACGGCGCATACCACCAATGGGTTACGTTGCTGCCGGCCGTACGTCCGATGACATCGATTCGGTTGTTGCCCCAAGACACTGCCCCCGGACCAGAAGCCAGCGAGCCTCCTAGGCTCTCCCAGTTGACCGTCCAGCCGATATTCTGGACAAAGGCTTTGTGGTGCAGCGTTCCGTCAGGGCCCCTGGCGAAAACATCAAGCTGACCGGGCCCCCACGACGAGATGTCCGGCGAGCCAACGATGTTGCCGCCGAGATTGTCATTGCTGTGCCAGGCAATGCCATCGAACCACCAATGAAGGACGCTGCCATCGGTCGCCCGAGCAACGACATCGATTCGGTTTTTGCCCCAAGACACTGCGGCTGGACTCGACGCCAGCGACCCGCCGAGACTCTCCCAACCACTCCAGGTCTGGTTGTTGACCAGGTACTTGTGGTGGAGGGTGCCGTCTTGCCCTTTGGCGAAGACATCGAGACGGCCGGGCGCCCAAGAGGAGACATCAGGATCGCCGGTGACATTCCCACCGAGATTGTCGTTGCTGTGCCACGCACCATCGAACCACCAGTGCGTGACGTTGTTGCTTGCAGTTCGTCCAACTATGTCGATTCGGTTATTGCCCCAAGACACCGCGCCTGGCCCTGACTCCAACGATCCGCCGAGGCTCTCCCAGCCACTCCAAGTCTGGTTGTTGACCAGCCACTTGTGGTGGAGGGTGCCGTCTTGCCCTCTGGCGAAGACATCGAGACGGCCGGGCGCCCAAGAGGAGATATCAGGATCGCCGGTGACATTCCCACCGAGATTGTCGTTGCTGTGCCAGGTGGGCAGCCAGGATGATGCTCCGGTCTGCTGCTGGAACTTCGTCCAGCTCGCGCGGAAAGTGCCATCGAAGCGCCGAAGGCCGGTGAACCTATCCCATTTGAACCCAAACGGCGTGCTAGCCGAATCGCGATAGAAGTACCAGAACGAGGCGTATATGTTGTAGCTCGGGCTGGCACTCTTGAGCCAGTCAAAACTGCGCCGCAGCAGTTCGGCCTGTTCGAGCTCCGAGACGTGGGCTACGCCTTCGCCGAATACGGGCCATCCCATCTCCGTCACCCAGATCGACTTGCTGTTGTTCCCGATGTAGTTGTACAGGGCAAGGTAGGTCGTGTAGACGCCGTCGATCATTCCATTGAGTCTTTCCTGTTCCGTGCCGTTGAAGGAATACGGATGGATAGACAGGCCGTGAAAGGCAGCCTTGAACTGGTTGCTGAGCGTGGGGTATGACGCGATCTTGCTGAGGAAGGTTGCGACGGTATTCGGGTTCGTGTTCGTCTCACGATATAGGCCGCCGATCATCACACCGGGCACAACGGAAGATCTCTGCGCTTGAGCGTTTTTGATCGTGTTCGAACTTGCTACTAGGAATTCAGCGTAGTGCTTTGGCTGCACGCAGGTTTGTGCTTCCAAGTCCCACGGATAGCCCCCTAGCGCTGCACATTGCTCGGCAGGCAGAGGTGGATTGTTGACCGGAAGATTAGGCTCGTTCCAAACCTCCCAGGTATCGACGGGCCGGTACGGAAGCCAAGGATGCGACGCCCAGAAGTATCCATTGTGGCCGTATCGCTGAACGAAAGTCCAAAGGAACTGAAACCACTCATTCCATTCTGCTTCTTCCCACCAACCGTAATAGCGACTTTCCTTGAAACCGCCCGTCTTTCGTCCAGCGAAAACCGGAAGAACGGTGATGCCGTCGCTAGCGGCGCGTTCGAAGTACTTGTCGTAGGTCGATTCCCAGGCATAGCCGTGTTTCCAGTCTTGGCCAATAGATAGGCCAGCATCGTTGATGACCTGCCAATCAACGCCTATCCGGAAGCGGGTAGCACCGGAGCGTCCGATCGCTTCCCACTCGCTTGGGCCATCGGTGAGAGTGCTGTAGTGCAATCCGATCGATATCGAGGAGGCGCTTTGCGGCGACACCCCGAGCATTAGAAATGCAAGCAAAACTGAGATCAGCCAGGATGCCCGACGCAGGGCTACTGCGGACGCGTGTACCTCTGCGACATCCTCCAGATAATGCAGCCGTGCCCTTGGCAAGCCAGTCATATGTCTGTCCGTTTCCGTCACCAATTAAGGATCGTGAAAATACCAACGCCGGACCGTGTTATCGGTGGCTC
>DASUNJ010000206.1:0-4496 GCA_036277235.1 Thermoanaerobaculia bacterium
CCAGCGCCGGTCCCAACGGTCCACCAGGCTGCCGAGGAGGGGCGAGAGCACGATCGAAGGAGTCACCGCGAAGAACGTCGCCAGGGCGAACTGGGTGACCGAGCCGGTCGACTGGTAGACCCAGATGCCGAGGGCGAACCGGCTGAGGGTGGAGCCGAACAGCGAGACCGTCTGGCCGAGCAGGAAGACGGTGAAGATCTTCATCTCCTCACGCCTGCCCTCCGGCCAGCTCGCGGAAGCCCTCGGCATAGACGTCCTCCAGCTCCCGCACCATGCGCCGGTAGCCGAACGGGGCCTCGACGTCCTCGCGCCCCTGGCGCACCAGGGCGTCGCGGAGGGCCGGGTCGCCGAGCAGCGCCAGCAGGCCCTCGTGGATCTTGTCGCTGTCGCGGTGCGGCACGATCCAGGCGTTGCGCCGGTGCTCCAGAAACTCGGGCGCCACCCCGGCGAGGGTGAAGACCGAAGGCACCCCGGAGGCCAGCGCCTCCAGGTAGGTGAGGCCGAACGATTCCTCCTCCTCGCCGATGGGCGCGTGCACGAACACGTCGAACAGGCGGTAAAGGGCGAAGACGTTCTCCTCGAACTCGATCTGGCAGTAGCGGTCCCTGGGGATGGCGGCCAGCTTCTCCTCGATGGTTGAGTGGTACGGCCCGGTGGCGTACCCCAGGATCAGGTAGGCGCACGGGTAGGTCTCCAGGAGCTTCTGGAAGGCGGGGACGACGTACTGGACCCCCTTCAGCTCGATGTGGCGGGCGATCACCCCGATGACGGGCCAGGCCCCTCGCGGGTTGTACCGGGCCGCGAGCTGCCGGACCTCGCTCTCGGGAACCTGGCGGAACCGGGCGGTGTCGATCCCCAGGCGGACGAGCCGCACCTTCTCCGGAGCGGCGTTTTCCCGCGTCAAGACCCGCCGCAGCAGCTCGCTGGTGGCGATGATCCGGTTGGCCAGGAGGTTGGTCAGCCGGTCCAGCCAGTAGAAGGAGGTGCCATGGTTCATGCTGGCGTGGTGCCGCGTGTTGATCCGCACCGGCACGCCGGCCAGGAAGGCCCCGAGGAGCCCCACCAGGCTGGCGAAGAAGATATGCGTGTGGACGATGTCGATCCGGTGCCGCCGGCAGTGTCGGCGGATCTCGCGGACGGTGCGCAGGATCTCCCGCGGACGCAGCTTGCATTCGAGGGTGCGGAACGGGATCCCCTGCCCCGGCAGGAACGACTCGAGGGACGGGCGCCGCTCGGCGATCGAGACGAGAAGGAACGAGACGTCGAACCTCTCCCGGTCCAGCTCCTGGCTCAGCCATTCGAGGTGCATCCAGCGCACGTTGATGGACGAGATGAAGAGCAGGCGGATCTTGCGGCCGGGTCCCCCCATGGCGGTGGCGCTCATGGGCTCAGGCGGCTTCGCCTCGCCGTCCCCGGGTCCGTTCCCAAACCTCATCGCTCACCAGCGTGACCACACGGAAGCTCTCGGCGTATTCCATGCCCTTGCTCTGGGCGTTGCCGGCCGCCCAGTGGCGGATGAACGGCCCGGGGTCCGAGCCGCTCATCTGGCTCGCGTGGGCGCGCAGGGCCTCGCACTTGGCCTCCAGGGTCTCCCCGATGTCGATCCAGACGTCGGCGCCGGGCTGGGACCAGCCGGTGACATACAGCTTGCGCGGCCGGTGGGCCGTGATCCCCTCCTGCTCGAGCTCGGAGCAGAGGCTCGGCTGGCCCGCCGCGGGCCACGCCGCGTCCATGGCTGCCGAGGCGGCGGCGCGATGGTCCGGATGGTTGAGGAAGGTGGGGCCCATCCAGACGACCGTGGGATCGCCGCAGATGACGACCTCCGGGCGGAACCGCCGCACCTCCCGGATCAGCCTCTTGCGCAGCTCGAGGGTCGGCTGGAGCATGCCGTCCGTCTCGCGCAGGAAGACCACCTCGCCGGCGCCCACCACGGCGGCGGCCGCCCGCTGCTCGTCCTCGCGGATCTCCGCCGCCCGCTGGCGCGTCACGCCCGGCTCTTCGATGCCGGCCTCGCCGCTGGTGCAGAGCACGTAGCAGAGCCGGGCGCCGCCCCGGGCCCAGAGCGCGAGCGTGCCGGCGCAGGTGAACTCGACGTCGTCGGGATGCGCCGCGATCACCATCGCGCTCTCCGGGATGTAGGAATCGCCGCTCATTTCTTCTCTCTGGGCGTCAGCCTCAGCGTGTGCGCCGGCGGTCCCGGCAGGAAAGGAGTCCGCGCCCCCTCCACCCAGGCCGCATGGGCGTCCCGGTAGTGGGGCGAGAGCGGGTGGCCGCTCTGGCCGCCCGGCATGTGGAAGAAGCCTTCGGCTTCGCGGCCCGGCGAGACGACCATCCGCAGACTGGAGCCGTACGACGGCTCCTGGACGCGCGGCATGTAGTCGCTGCCGGGCAGCGGCTCGGCCGGCATGTCGAGCCAGCGGCCTGCTCCGGGGAGCGCCGGGCTCAGGAGGTGGCGGATGTCAGCCATGTTCCGCTCCCCCCAGGTCCGGTCCTTCAAGGGGCCGTCCTGGCCGTACAGACTCAGCACCTCGTCCACCGAGGCCAGGAGCTGCTCCTCCCAGCTCGCGTACTTGGGGTTCAGGAGGTGGGCGGGGCGCTCGGTCACCAGATGCCAGAGGGGGCCCTCGGCCTGGTCGAAGCTGTCCAGGACGTCGAAGCCGGGAGCCGCCTTGACGCAGGGAGCGGTGAGCCAGCCGAAGAGATCGCGCGCCAGCAGCACCCGGTACGAGCGGACCATGCGGTAGCCGGCAGAGTCCACGGAGGCCCGGCCCCCCCAGTTCTCGACCAGCTCGCGGAGCTCCCCCCGCTGCGGCCGGGCGGCGATCGCCTGCGGTGTGAGGATCTCCAGCAGCAGTCCGCGCCAGCGCCGCAGGAAGAGGGCCTCGTCGTCGAGCTGGATGCGGCGCATGTCCTCGACCGTCGCCTTCTCGACCGCGAACAGGCGGTCGCGGATCTGCATCGCCCTGGCCCCCAGGGTGTAGCCGCCGTCCGGAACCCGGGCCAGCATCTCTCCGCCGACTGGGCGGTTGTTGGCCGACCAGACGCGGCCGGACTCCGGCTCCACGAGCTGCGGTACCTGCTCGGGGGGCAGCAGCCCCTCCCAGCGCCGCGAGCCGTCGGCCCACGAGCCGGGCAGGCGCCCGGCGAACCCGACGCGGCGCGGCAGCCGACCCAGCACCGTCCAGGCCACCCGCCCCGAGCGGTCGGCGGCCAGGAAGCTGAGCGCCGGCACGCCGCTGTGGTGCGCGGCGTCCAGGCTCTCCTCCAGGGTGCGGGCGGTTTCCAGGCGCAGGATCTCGAAGTCCACGGCACCGGCCTCGTGCGCCGTCCAGCGGAGGGCCCGCCGCCGTCCGCGGTAGTCGTCGTCCACCACCGGACCCCAGACGGTCCAGTCGACCATCATCCGCTCCTCTCCTCCACCCTGGATCCGCAGGACCTCCTCGAAGCGTTCGAAGGGCCGGGTGCCGGCGGACGTGCGGTAGCGGCCCGGATCCCTGGGATCGACGTCGAGCAGCACGATGTCGCTGGTGTCGAACATGCCGTTGGTGACGCCCCAGGAGACGTGGCCGTTGCTCCCCAGGACCATGGCCGGCGCGCCGGGCAGGGTCGCGCCCGTGACCCGCCACTCTCCAGCCGCGCCCTCCGCGGGATTGCCGGCCGGCCAGACGAACGAGGCCCGGTACCAGATGTTGGGCACGGTCAGGTCGAAGTGGAGGTCGGCGGCGAGCAGGGCGGCGCCGTTGGCCGTCCGGCGCCCCGACACTGCCCACCCGTTGCTGGCCGCGGCGCCCGACGCCCCGGCGCCGGCCGCCGCGGCCTCGGGTGAAGGTAGCCACCGGGCCGCCTTGGGGAGAGCCTTGGGGAGGCTCCGGAGATCGACCTGGCCCGGTGCCGGGACGGGCGGCGCCGTGAACGCCTCGCCCACCATCGGGGCGTCCCACTCGGTGCCGGCGGGGGTCAGGAACTCGAACAGCGGCCGGGGGAGGAGCTCCTGCATCATGCCGAGCTCCGAGTCCCCCGAGCCGTCGGCGTCGCCCATCTGGAAGAACATGGAGAACAGGACGAGGAGGCTGTCCTCTGGCGCCCAGGGCTCGGCGTCGCTGCGCAGCAGCACGTGCTCGAAAGGCGGGGCGCCGGCGCCCGACAGGGCGGCGTTCACCCCCGCGGCGTAGGCGGCGAGCACGGCCTGGTGCTCCGGCGGGAGCCCGCTCAGGACCTCCTCCGCGCGCGCCCGGAACCGGTGGCGGCGGTTCTCCCGGTCCTGCTCCAGCGCCCTCTGCCCGAGCAGCTCGGCCAGCTCGCCGGCCGAGCGCCGGCGCAGCAGGTCCATCTGGAAGAACCTGTCCTGGGCGTGGACGAACCCCGTCCCGAAGGCGACGTCCGCGCGGCTCGCCCCGCGCACCGTCGGGATGCCCGCCGCGTCCCGCTCCACGGTCACCGGCCCCGCCAGGCCGGCGGCGGCGACCTCGCCGTCCAGGCGAGGCAGGCTCGCCCGG
>DASUNJ010000207.1:0-9379 GCA_036277235.1 Thermoanaerobaculia bacterium
GATGTCGGCGACAACGCCGGGACGCCGGCCACGCCGGCGAGATACTACCTGCTCAGCTTTCCCGCCCACGCCGCCCACCCCACGGTCCGCATCCGGCAGTCCGAGGCCGAGGCCGTGCGGCTGGGCAACCGGGAGAGCGCCAACCAGCGAACCATCTACAAGCTCATCCACCCGGGCGGCGCCCGGAGCTGCCAGCTGGTCATGGGATTCACCGTGCTGGAGCCGGGCTCGGTGTGGAACACCATGCCGCCCCACACCCACGATCGCCGCATGGAGGTCTATCTCTACTTCGACCTCCCGGCAGACGCTCGCGTGTTCCACTTCATGGGCCGCCCGGAGGCGACCCGGCATCTGGTGGTCGCCGACGGCCAGGCGGTGATCTCCCCGAGCTGGTCGATCCACTGCGGTGCGGGCACGGCGGCCTATAGCTTCTGCTGGGGCATGGGCGGCGAGAACCAGGCCTTCGACGACATGGATACTCTGACCCTCGACCAACTGAGGTGAGGAAGCCGTGATCCTGGACCAGTTCAAGCTCGACGGCAGGACCGCGATCGTCACGGGCGCCTCCCGGGGCCTCGGCCAGAGCATCGCGGTGGGACTCGCCGAAGCCGGCGCCGACGTGGCTCTCGTCCACCGCTCCGACGGATCGAAGACACAGGAGCGGATCGAGGCGCTCGGCCGCCGCTGCGTGAGCATCCGGGCAGACCTCGCCGACCGGACCTCCGTCGCCACGATCGTCGGCGAGACAGTCGAGAAGCTCGGTGGCATCGACATCCTGGTCAACAACGCCGGCATCATCCGCCGGGCGCCGCTCGTCGAGTTCACCGAAAAGGACTGGGACGACGTGATGGACGTCAACGTCCGCAGCGTCTTCCTCCTCAGCCAGGCCGTCGCCAAGGTCATGATCGGGCAGGGACGCGGCGGCAAGATCGTCAACCTCGCGTCGATGCTGAGCTTCCAGGGCGGCATCCTGGTGCCCTCGTACACGGCCTCGAAGAGCGCGGTCCTGGGGCTCACCCGCCTGCTCGCCAACGAGCTCGCGCCGCACGGCATCAACGTCAACGCGATCGCCCCGGGGTACATGGAGACCGACAACACCAGGCCGCTCCGCGAGGATCCGGTGCGGAGCAAGGCGATCCTGGAGAGGATTCCCGCCGGACGATGGGGAGCCCCGGAAGACCTTCAGGGCGCGGCCGTCTTTCTCGCTTCGGCCGCATCGCAGTACATGCACGGCTACACCATCGCCGTCGACGGCGGCTGGCTGGCGCGATGATGGTGACGAGGATCCATGCCATGAAGGCGCTACTCGTTCTCTCCACGTCCCTGCTCTTGGGAATCGCCGGCGCGGACGCGCAGGCCATGGCCCGCCTCGAGGTCTCCAACCCCTCCAAGTTCGCGCGGCCCGACACGCTCGTCCACCTCTCGTTCGACGAGCTCGGCGTCACCGGCGGTCCGCTGCAGGTGTGGGAAGGAGATGCCGCAAGGCCCACCCAGCTCCTCGACGACGACGGCGACGGCCGCCCCGACGCTCTCGCCTTCCTGGCCGACCTCGGCGCCGCCGCGACGCACAGCTATCTCGTCGACCGGCGCGCCGGGAGCGAGGTTCCGCCACGGGCCCACGCCGAGGTGTCGATCAAGGAAGGCGGCGCCTGGCAGGAGAAGGTCTACAAGGGCGGCACGTTCCGGAACGTTCGCCAGGTCACCATGCCGCCCCAGGCCAGCGATCACAACGAATACCTCCGCTACGAGGGGCCGGGGATCGAGAGTGACCTCGTCGGCTACCGGGTCTACCTCGACTGGCGCAACGGGTTCGACATCTTCGGCAAGAAGACGTCCGCGATGGTGCTGCCGAACGTGGGTCTGGACGGCTACGAGAGCTATCACCAGATGGCCGACTGGGGCGCGGACATCCTGAAGGTGGGCCAGAGCCTCGGCATGGGCGGTTTCGGCTACTGGGACGGCGCCAAGGCGGTGCTGGTCTCCGACGTCGCGGAGCGCTCCACGACGATCAAGTCCGACGGCCCGATCCATGCCTCCTTCGACCTCGACTACAAGGGCTGGAAGACCGGCGCCGCGACCGTCGACCTCTCCGCCACCCTGTCGATGCAGGCCGGGAGCCCCATGGTGGACGTGGCCCTGGTGACCTCCGCCCCGCTCGACAACCTCGCCGTCGGCCTGGTCACGCACCCGGAGGCCGAGGTGATGACGGGCGACCTCGACGTCACCGGGGAGGCCTGGAGCTACCTGGCGACCTTCGGCCGGCAGACCCTGTTCGAAGGAGACCATCTCGGAATGGTGCTCCTCTTCCGCAAGATGGACCTCGTCGAGCAGACCAAAGACGAAGCCAGCCAGGTCCTGGTGCTGCGCCCGCGAGGTAGGGAGGTCTCCTATGCCTTTGGCGCCCTGTGGTCCGGCCAGAAAGGCGGCGTGCGGACCCGCGAGGAGCTGCAAGCCTTTCTGAAAGCCGAGGTCGAACGACGCACGCTATCCCCCCGCATCCGCCTGAAGACGGAAGCGTCGCGCAGCGCCCGCGAGCTGAGCCCCGTCCAGATCTCGACCCGTCTGGCCGAGTCGGAGATGGCGCGGCGCGGCGACAGCCTCTCCCACGGCGGCTGGGACGCGTTGACGTCGCGGCCCAGCACCTGGAACTACACCACCGGCCTCCTGATGCAGGCGATGGACGACCTCTCGGTGGCCGTCGGCGACCCCCGTTTCTCCAACTACGCCCGGCGCACGATCGACAGCTACCTGACCAGAGACGGCGTGATCCTCGGCTACGACGCCGGGGAGTTCAACATCGACCACATCAACTCGGGCAAGATGCTGCAACGCTTGCAGGCCCGGCATCCCGACCCCAGGTATCGGGCCGCCATCGGCGCGCTGGCGGCACAACTCGCGGAGCATCCGCGGACCTCGGAAGGGGCCTTCTGGCACAAGCAGCGCTACCCCCATCAGCTGTGGCTGGACGGGGTCTACATGGGGATGCCGTTTCTCGCCGGCGTCGGCGTCGGGGAGGGCGACGACCACAGGGTCGAAGAGGCCGTGCGGGAGCTCACAATCGCGCGGTCCCATCTGCGCGACGCGCGCTCGGGCCTCTACTACCACGCCTGGGACGAAGCCAAGAAGCAGAACTGGGCGGACCCGGAGACCGGCCGGTCGCGCTTCTTCTGGGGACGAGGGCTGGGCTGGTACGCCATGGCGCTCGTCGACATCCTCGACGTGATCCCGCCCGAGAAGACCGAGCTGCGCAAGCCGCTCCTCGCGATCATTCCCGAGCTGGCCGAGAGCCTGGTCCGGCACCAGGACGCCACGGGCGTCTGGTACCAGATCCTGGACATGCCCAAGGAACCCGGGAACTACCGGGAAGCCTCGGCCTCGGCCATGTTCACCTACTTCCTGGCCAAGGCCATCAACAAGGGTTATCTGCCCGAGTCGTACGAGCCAGCCGCGCGGAAAGCCTGGGCGGGCCTAGTCGACGAGTTCGTCTCCGTCCATGCCGATGGGTCGTACCACCTGACCAACGTCGTCGAGGTGGGCGGCCTGGGCTACGGCCGGGACGGCAGCTACCGCTACTACATGAGCGAGCGTGTGATCGACAACGACCCCAAGGGCGTCGGGCCCGCGATCATGGCGGGCATCCAGGTCTCCGAGCTCGCGAAGCGGAAACAACCCTGAGGAGGACGGACCATGCGTATCTTACAGACCACGTTTGTCGTGATGTGTGGGGTCGCCATCGCCGCGACGGCGCCCTCCGCGGTGGCTGACCACCGCGACCTCGGCCGCGAGGTGCTCGCGCCGAACGACGGCTGGGCGTCGTCCGGGGCCGGCACCACCGGCGGCTCGGCGGCGGCCCCCGAGCAGGTCTATTTCGTCCAGACCCGGGCCGAGCTGATCGCCGCGCTCAACAACGGCGTGCCGTCGCCCACCTCGCCGTCGAACCCGTCCAGCGCTCCCAAGATCATCTACGTCGACGGCACGATCGACTTCAACGTCGACGACGACAACCAGCCGCTCGGCTGCGTCGATTACTACCGGAACGGCTTCACCATCGAGGACTTCCTGGCCACCTACGATCCGGCCGTCTGGGGCCGGGTGCCGCCGAGCGGCCCGATGGAAGCGGCTCGGATCGCTTCGCGGAACGCGCAGCAGGCGCGCGTCCGGATACGCGTCGGTTCCAACACCACCATCGTCGGGTTGGGCAAGAAGGCCCGCCTGCGCGGGGTCTGGCTCGACATCCGCGGCTCTTCGACCGTGAACGTCACCAACATCATCATCCGCAACCTCACCTTCCAGGACACGTTCGACTGCTTCCCAGCCTGGTCGCCCACCGACGGCGCCCTGGGGGCTTGGAATGCCGAATACGATTCCATTTCGCTGCGCAACACCGACCACGTGTGGATCGATCACAATACCTTCGAGGACCGCGAAACGGCCGACGAGACCCTGCCACACTACTTCGGCGTGCTGTTCCAGGTCCACGACGGGCTGGTCGACATCACCAACGCCTCCGACTTCGTGACGGTCTCGTGGAACCGCTTCCTCAACCACGACAAGCTGATGCTCATCGGCTCGTCCGACGGCGCCGCCGCCGACCGCGGCAAGCTGCGGGTGACGATCCACCACAATCTGTTCGACGGCATCGGCCAGCGCGCCCCGCGTGTCCGCTTCGGGCAGGTGCACCTGTACAACAACTACTACAAGATCGAGCGGCTGCCCACCTACGGGTATTCGTGGGGCGTCGGGATCGAGTCGGCCATCCATGCCCAGAACAACTTCTTCAAGACCGACAAGACCGTCACACCCGATCTGTTCATCTCACGCCTCAACGGCACCGCGATCTTCGAAGAAGGAACCCAGGTGAACGGCACACCGGAGACCAACCTCGTGGACGTGGTGGCGGCCTGGAACGCCGTGAACGATCCGGATCTCGTCGAAACCGTGGGCTGGACGCCGACGTTGTTCCTCGAGCTGGAACCTACGAAGAAGGTACCTTCGAGCGTTCAGAGCCACGCCGGGCCGTTCACGTGGCATCTGTCAGAGGACGATGAGTAGTCTTTTCGACCTCACGGGACGCGTCGCGATCGTCCTCGGCGGCACCTCCGGCATCGGTCGTGCCCTGGTCGATGGCTTGGTGGAAGCAGGAGCCGACGTCGCCGCGAGCTCGCGACGGCAGGCGGAGGTCGACGCCACGGCCCTCGCGATCGAGCGGAAGGGCAAGCGGACCTTGCGGCTCGCCTCCGATGTCACCGACCGCGCCTCCCTGGAAGCGCTCCGCGAGGCTGCGATCGAGGCCTTCGGCAAGATCGACATCCTGATCAACTGCGCAGGACGGACGCAGCGCCGCCCGACCCTCGAGGTCGACGACACCGAGTGGCAGGGCATCCTCGACACCAACCTGACCGGCACGCTTCGCGCCTGCCAGGTCTTCGGCGCCCCCATGCTCGAGCGCGGCTACGGCCGCATCGTCAACATCGCCTCGCTGGCGTCGTTCGTCGGCCTCTACGAAGTCGCCGCGTACGCCGCCAGCAAGGCCGGCGTGGCGGCGCTGACCAAGGCGCTCGCCGTGGAATGGGGATCGCGAGGGGTGCTGGTCAACGCCATCGCGCCGGGAGTCTTCCGCACCTCGCTCAACCAGGACCTGCTCGACGGCACCGAGCGCGGCCACGAGTTCAAGCTCCGCACCCCCCTCGGACGCTTCGGCCGCGTCGAGGAGCTCGCCGGAGCCGCGGTGTTCCTCGCTTCGGAAGCCGCCAGCTTCGTCAACGGCGAGGTGCTCGTAGTCGACGGCGGCTTCCTCGCCAGCGGAGTGAATCAGTAGGGAGCGCAACCTCAAGGAGCTCCGACGCCATGTCTGAGACCGTCGCCCTCGCCACCAAGGCCGTTTCGAAGATCCGTGGCCTCCGCTGGTACATCTGCGCGCTCCTCTTCTTTGTCACGTTCATCAACTACGTCGACCGCGTCTCGCTCGGCGCGATGGCGCCGTTGCTCAAGGACGCCATCGGCTGGGACGACGCCGAGTTCGGGTGGATCAACTTCGCGTTCCAGCTCTCGTACGCCGCCATGTTTCCGTTCGCGGGGCGCCTCCTCGACCGCGTCGGCGTGCGCAACGGCCTTGCGATCGGCGTGCTCGTGTGGAGCCTCGCGGCGATGGCTCATTCCTTTGCGACGACCGTCCTCGGATTCGCGCTCGCGCGCTTCCTCCTGGGCTTGGGCGAGGCGACCAACTTTCCCGCTTGTATCAAGGCCGTCGCCGAATGGTTTCCAAAGCACCAGCGCTCGCTCGCCACGGGCATCTTCAATACCGGCACGAACTTCGGAGCCATGCTGCAGGGAGTGATCATGTGGCTCGCCGTGGCGTGGAGCTGGCAAGCGGCGTTCATCGCGATCGGCTTGCTCGGCTTCGTGTGGCTCGCGGCCTGGATGAAGGCGTACCGGTCGCCGGAGGATCATCCGCGCCTGTCGGCCGACGAGGCGGCGCTCATCCGCAGCGACCAGGAGCCGCCCGCCAAGACGCTCAACGTTCCCTGGCAGTCGCTGCTCCGCTACCGGGAGGCTTGGGCCTTCTGCATCGGCAAGATGCTCACTGATCCGGTGTGGTGGTTCTACCTCACGTGGCTGCCGTCGTACCTGCAGCGCGAGCGCGGCGTGACGCTGGCCCCGGCCGCCGGGGCGCTGGTCGTCATCTACCTCGCCGCCGATCTCGGAAGCGTCTTCGGCGGCTGGCTGCCGGGGTTCTTCCTCCGCCGCGGCTGGTCCGGGACGCGGGCCCGCCTCGCAACCATGGCGCTCTTCGCGGCAGGGCTTCCGATCTCGGCGCTGGGCGTCGTGGCGAAGGACCTGTGGACGGCCGTGGCCTTCATCAGCATCGCCACCGCATGCCATCAGGCGTGGTCTGCCAACATGTTCACGGTGGCGTCCGACGCCTTCCCGAGCCGCGCCGTCGGCTCGGTCGTCGGGTTCGGCGGCATGTGCGGCGGCATCGGCGGCATGCTCATGCTGCTCGTCGCGGGCGGAATGCTGCAGTGGCTCGGGAGCTTCACGGCGCTCTTCATCTTCGCAGGCGTGATGCATCCCCTCGCCTGGATCGCGATTCGTGCGCTGGTGGGAAAGAACATCGCGCAGATCGACCTCGACAAGGGCCTCCGGACCGCGCAAAGCCCCGCGCTTCTCGCCATGGGGCTGGGGCTCATGGCCGTGGGCGCCGCGCTCGCCGCGCTCGTCTTCGCGAACTGGACCTACATCCTGTCGGTGACGAAGAGCTCCGTCGCCGCTGCCGCCGGTGGCGCTGCCGCCGCGAGCTTGCTCGCCCTGATGGGCCTTGCGCTGGTCTACGCGAGCCGCGAAGTCCGGGGGAAAGTGACTGTCCCCGGCGCGTGAACGGTTAGAGGGTTGTTAGTTAGAGGAAGCTTTACGTCGTCGAGGCGTGAAGAACCCCGTCCCGAGGACTCTTATATATACACAACTCCCAATGATTTTGACACGCTTAAGAAAGGGCTGTAAATTCGAGCACGGGCACCGAGTTACAGGACGGAAGGAGTAACTGCCAATGGTCTTCGGAGCCGCTGATGCCCTCAGCCCTCTTACCGAAGAGCAGGCACTCAAGTTCTTCGCCTCTCAGGACGGCACGTCTGTCGAGGATCTCTCGCCGGTAGCCGCCCAGGTGGCAGAGACGTGCGGCTATCTGCCTTTGGCGCTCGCATGGGTCGGCGCAATGGTGCGGCTGCGCCGAAGTGGCTGGGACGATATTTTCGCTCGTTTGGAGCGAGTCGATATTGTGGAGGTTAAGCGACGCTTCCCAGATCATCCCTACCCTGACTTGCTGCGCGCACTTGAGGTGAGCGTGGAGTTTCTCGGGTCGGCAAGGCGCCAGCGTTACTTTGAATTGTCCGTATTCCCGAAGGGCATGGCCATTCCAGACGCTCCGCTCTTAGTGCTCTGGTCCGCGGCTGGATTAGAGCCGGAAGAGGTGTGGGACCGCGCATCTGATTTTGTGGCTCGTTCGCTTGCTGTACGAGATGTAAGTGGGCTCAGGCTTCACGATTTTCAGGTCGATTACATCTGTGAGCGAGCAGGTGACTTATCACTCCTGCATGCTCGCATCGTCGACAGCTATGCGGTTGATTGTCCGTATGGATTCGCACGCGGTCCGAACGATGGCTATTTCTTTCAAAGACTGCCATACCACCTCGCCAGGGCGGAACGGGAGGGGGATCTCCGTGGTCTGCTCTTCGATTTCCTCTGGCTATATGCGAAGCTTGAAGCCACCGACGTCAGTAATCTACTGGCCGATTTCGAGTTACTGCCGAGCGACCCGGATGCTCTAAAAGTGCAGGGAGCAATACGACTGGCTGGTCACATTCTTTCCCGCGATCCAAAACAGTTCGCGGGTCAACTCTTGGGGCGCTTGGTGGCAGCCGGAAGCCCCGACCTTTCGAGGCTCCTCGAAGGTGCCAAGGCTTGGAATGAAGCTCCTTGGCTGCGACCTCTAGTTGCCAGCCTAACTCCCCCAGATTCTGGTCTCTTGGTGATCCTGGAGGGTCACACCGACAGTGTTGAGGCCGTAGCTTGTCTCGACGCCCGACGCGTTATCTCCGCTTCCGAGGACCGCACTCTCCGTGTCTGGGATGTTGATACCGGTCGGGTCCTGCTCGTCCTGGAGGGGCACACCGATAGAGTACGTGCCGTCCTCTGCCTTGATGCTCGCCGAGCCATCTCGGCCTCCGACGATGGCACCTTGCGTATCTGGGATGCAGAGACTGGTGAGACTCTCCGCACTCTCGAGGGACACACCAACTGTGTCATCGCCGTGGCTCGCCTCGATGATCGCCGTGTGGTCTCCGGCTCTGATGATGGTACCCTGCGCGTCTGGGATTTGGATACCGGACAGAACCTGCTTGTCCTCGGCGGCGGCGGAAGCAGGGTCCGTGCCGTGGCATGTCTCGATGAGTCTCGCATCGTCTGCTCCTCCGGGTATGAGACCCTGCATGTGTGGGACATCGAGACTGGGAAAATCGTACGCGAACTGATGGGCCACGCTCACGAGGTCCTCGCTCTGGCTCGTATCGATGAGCGGCGCATCATCTCCGCGTCATGGGATTGCACACTACGCGTTTGGGACTTGGAGTCTGGACAGACCTTACGCAAACTGACGGAACGCTCTATGGTGCTGGGGGTAACGCGTCTCGACGACCGCCGAGTCGTCTCCTCTTCATGCGGTAAGACCCTTCAGGTCTGGGATATCGAGACTGGAGAGCTCTTGCGAGTGCTTAAGGGGCATGTGAGTTGGGTCAGCGCAGTAACTCGCCTTGACGATTACCGTGTCATTTCAGCTTCCTTGGATAACACCCTGCGCGTTTGGGATGTTGAAAGAGGGAAGTCT
>DASUNJ010000208.1:0-10621 GCA_036277235.1 Thermoanaerobaculia bacterium
CCATCCCGGCCCTCGAAGGGGCGGTGCGGCTCGCTCCCCACCATCCACGCGCCTGGTTCCTGCTCGCCAAGTACTCGATCGTCTCGGGCAACGCCCGCCGCGCCATCGACGACTACCTGGTGCACGCCCTCGTGGTGCAGAACCAGCTCGGCAGCGACGAGGGGCGGGCCGACGTGCTCAACGCCTTCGGCGTCGCCTTCCGCAACCTCGGAGACCTGGGGCGCGCGGCCGAGTACTATGAGCAGGCGGCGGCGATCCGCAAGCGCATCGGCAACGAGCGCGGCTATGCCACGACCCTGCGCAACTTGGCGAGCATCGACTCGGTGCGCGGCGAGCACGCGGCGGCCGAGCGCAAGCTCGGGGAGGCGCTGGCGATCCTCGAGCGCCTGGGCGACGGGGCCGGCATCGCCGACCTTCAGGACGAGTTCGGCGTGCTGGCCGAGGAGCGCGGAGACTACGAAGAGGCCCTCAGCCGCTATCAGCAGGCCCTTCGCGTCCGCCGCGATCTCGGGAACGACGTCGCGTTCGCCACGAGCTTCGCCAACGTCGGCTATGCCTGCTACCTGCTGGGCCGCTACGACGACGCCCTGGTCTACTGGAGCCAGGGGCTCGATCTCGCCCGCAAGAGCGGCGATCCGGCCGGCGTCGCCCTGGCGACGCAGAGCCTCGGCTTGCTGGAGCTGGCGCGCGGGAACTGGGACCGGGCCGTCAAATCCTTCCTTGAAGCCCTGAACAAGAGCCGCGAGCTGGACATGAAGCAGGCGACCGCGTCCTCGCTCGGCCATCTCGGACGGCTGGCGCAGTACCAGGGCCGCCCCGCCGCCGCCCTCGCCTCGTTCGCGGAAGCGCTCGCCGTGCTGCGCGAGATCGACGACCGCCGCGGCCTCGCCGAGTTCACCCTGGCCCAGGCCGAGGTCGAGATCGAGATCGGGATGGAGAAGGCCGCCGGCCAGCACCTGCAGGCGGCCGCGGAGCTGCTCAGCGCCGAGAAGAACCGCGAGCAGCAGGCCGAGCTGGAGAGGCTTCGTGGCGAGCACCACCTGCTGCGCGGCGAGCGCGCCGCCGCCGAAGCTGCGCTACGCCGCGCCTTGGCCGATGCGGAAGAGAGCCACAGCGTCGTCCAACTGCTCGACGTCCGGCTGTCGGAACGCCCGGCGCTGGCCGAGCTGGAGCGGCTCCGCGGCCAGGCCGAGGCGCTCGGCCATGCCCGTCTGCGGCTGCGCGCTGCCGAGGCCGTGGCGCGGGCGGCGCTCGCCGCCAAAGATACGGAGCGCGCCCGGCAGGCGGCCGCCGCGGGCCTGGAGAGAGCGGAGGCCTGCGGCGGCTACTCCGGCGCCTGGCGCCTTCACCTGCTGCTGGCGCAGGCCCACGAGCGCGCCGGCCGGCGCGCCGAGGCCGAGGCCGAGCGGGAGCGCGCCCGCGCGGAGATCGCGCGGGTGAGCCGCGAGCTTGCGCCCGGGCAGCGGCAATCCTTCCATCAACTTGCGGAGGTACGCGAGCTTGCAGACCGGATCGAAGTCGGCCGGACGGCCGGAAGAAAAGACTGAAGAACAAGGCCGCGATATCTCGCAGGAATCGCCGGCCGATCCGATGCACGACATCGTCGACCGCGTGCGCCACATCACGCGCGAGAACGAGCGGCTCTTCGAGCGCCTGATCGAGGGCGAGCGCCGCTTCCGCGGGCTCGCCAAGGCCGTCTGGAAGGTGCAGGAGGACGAGCGCCGCCGGCTCGCGCGCGAGCTGCACGACGGGCTCGGCCAGACCCTGACCGCCCTGACGAGCCAGCTCGAGCGCCTGCAACAGAAGCTCGAAGAGCGTGGCTCCAGTGAGCTGGCGGCCGGGCTCGCGGACTCGGTCGAGACGGCGCGCCAAGCCCTCAACGACAGCCGCGAGCTCTCCCGCCTCCTCCGGCCTCCGGTCCTGGACGATCTCGGCCTCGCCGCGGCGCTCTCCTGGCTCGCGCGCAACCTGGAACAGAGGACGGACCTGCACGTGGACCTCACGGTCGAAGGAATCGAAGAGCGCCTCGACCCGGAGCTCGAGACGCTCGTCTTCCGTCTCGTCCAGGAAGCGCTGACCAACGTGCTCCGCCATTCCGGCGCGCGGCAGGCCGCGGTCTCCGTGTCGCGCGCCGGGGGTCTCCTCGAGCTGCGGATCTCCGACCGCGGACGCGGCTTCGACGCCCGGGCCGCCTTCGCGGGGCACGAGGCGGCGGGCTCGGGGCTGCGCGGCATGCGCGACCGGCTCGAGCTCTTCGGCGGGCGCCTGGAGCTCGTTTCGGCGCCCGATCAGGGAACGTTCGTCTCGGCCAGGGTGCCGCTCCTGGAGGTGCCATGACGGGGAGGACGACGGTGCGCGTGCTGGTCGCGGACGATCACACCCTGGTGCGCAAGGGGCTCGTGAGCCTGCTCGTCGACAGCGGCGAGTGCGAGGTCGTCGCCGAGGCCGCGGACGGGCTCGAAGCGGTGGAGAAGGCGCTGGCGTTGCGTCCGGACGTGGCGATCCTCGACCTCTCCATGCCTCGCCTGACGGGTCTGGAAGCGGTGCAGCGCATTCACGAGGCGTTGCCGCAGACGCGCGTCCTCGTGCTCACCGCACATGAGGAAGAGGAGTACGTCCTGCCTCTCGTGCGCGCCGGCGCCTCCGGTTACCTGATCAAGGACAGCGCGGTAGCCGAGCTGATGGCAGCCGTGCGCGCGCTCCACTCCGGCCAGGGCTACTTCGGTCCGCAGGCGGCGCGGGTGCTCGCCGAGCAGTACCGCCATCCGGAGCGCGCCTCCGGAGATCCCTACGGCGGGCTCTCCCCCCGCGAGCGCGAGGTCTTCCACCTCGTGGTCAAGGGGCAGACCACCAAGGAGATCGCGCGCGCCCTCGGGATCAGCGTCAAGACCGCCGACAACCATCGCTACCGTCTCATGGAGAAGCTGGGCGTCCACAACGCCGCCGAGCTGGTCCGCTACGCCGCCCGCCACGGTCTGCTCGCCTGAGGGATATCCCTCAGGCAGCCTGGGTGAAGTTCCTCCCGCCGGCTGAGTGCCCCTCCCCCTGCCGCTCGATGTCCCGCCGGGCTAACCTGTCCTGGTAAAGAAGAACACTCCCTCCGGGAGCCGCCCGTGGGTCACTACCCAGAGCGGCTCCCACTTTTTTTGTGGTCTAAGGCGTCCGGCCCTCCAGCACGTGCCGCGGCGGTGTGCGCACGTCCCAGATCAGCCCCAGCCAGGAGAGCGCCTTGAGCGCGTAGAAGGTCGGGTCGAATTCCCACCAGAAGAATCCCTGGTTGGCGGATCCCTTGTAGAAGTGATGGTTGTTGTGCCAGCCCTCGCCCAGCGTGAGGAGGGAGAGGAACCAGTTGTTGCGGCTGTCGTCCCGCGTCGGGTAGCGGCGGCTGCCGAACATGTGCGCCAGGGAGTTGATCGTGAAGGTCCCGTGCCACAGCACGACGGTGGAGACGAAGAACCCCCAGACCAGGGCCGGCGGGCCGCCCCACAGGTAGAGGCCGGCGGCCAGCGTGAAGGCAGGCACCATGTGCCACCGGTCGAGCCAGCGCAGCTCCGGGTAGCGCGCGAGGTCCGCGACGCGCTCGAGGTCGGTCGCGTTGTTGGCCGGCGAGAGGAGCCAGCCCACGTGCGCCCACCAGAGGCTCCGCTGCACCGGGGAGTGGACGTCCTCGGGCTGATCCGCCTCCCGGTGGTGCTTGCGATGGTGCGCCGCCCACCAGAGCACCCCCTTCTCGCCGCTCGACATCGCCAGCCAGGCGAGCAGGAACTGGAAGACCCGGCTCGTCTTGTAGGTGCGGTGCGAGAAATAGCGGTGGTATCCGGCCGTGACCCCGAACATGCGCACGTAGTAGAGCCCGACCGCGAGCCCCACGTACCAGGCCTCGAACGGGACCAGGAAGACGCCGACGCAGGCAGCCAGGTGGACGAGGAAGAACGGAACCCCGTTGACCAGATAGGGGCGGTCCGAGGCCGCCGGTGACAGCGGAAGCGCCTTCTCAGCTTTCACAAACGGTACCCCCTTCATCGCTTGCAGGCAGGCTAAGGCAGAGGGGCAGAACTGTCAAGCAATTGCTGGGGCTAGCGGCTCCGCTGCCACTCTCCATGGCGGCGATGCTGGGGCAAGTGCCTCATAGCGCGGGGCAAGCCTCTCGCCCCCCATTCGATGCCTCTGGCCGCGCGTTCGATGCCTCTCGCCCTGCGGTAGGAGCCTCTGGTCATGGACTCTCTGGTCCGCCGCACCTGGGGATCGGGGGCCGCCTTATACTCCCGCCATGAGCGAAGAGCCTCGCGACCGGTACGAGGAGGAGGCGTTGCGCCTGGTGCGGGTGCTCGCCTCCTTGGCCCTGGAGAAGCGTGTGTCCGTCCGCTCGCTGGAGAAGAAGATGGGGGTGGGCGACTCGGTGTTCAGCAAGGTGCTGCGGGGGAAGATCACGCCCCAGGTGCGGCACGTGCTGATGATCGCGGACGCCCTCGAGGTCGGCTGGCCGGAGCTCTTCGCGCGGGCCTATGGTCTCGCCGTACCCGCGGCGCCGCGGGCGGCGTCTCCGGCCGACGAGGAGGGCCGGATGGTGAGCCTCCTGCTCCGGCTCGGGGTCATCGACGCCGAGACCGCGCGCCGGGTCCTGTCCTCAGCCGAGGAGCATTAGCCCGTCGAAGCGCTTCCTCGGGTTGTCCTGGATCTGTTCGACGAAATCGCGGATGGTCCGCGTCAGCTTCACCGTCGCCGCGCCGTTCGCGCACATCACCTCGTACATCATCAGCGCCTGGACCGCTTCCGGATCGACCGCGTGCTCCTCGAACCGGGCGAGGATGTCGCAGGCCAGCCTGTGGACCGCCTTGCCCTGGCGCAGCGCCACCTCCGCCTGATCGAGGCCGGCCACGGCCGCGACGTACGCGAGCTTGTGCTCCAGGAACCCGTACCGCACCTCGGCGAGCACCATCTCCGCGTCCTTCAGCCGGCCGCGCCCGGCGAGGATCTTGGCCTCCACCCACCGCAGCCGCAGCAGGTTGAGCGGATCGCCCGCGAACTTCCGGCGCAGGTCGCTCTCCAGCAGCAGCTTGCCCGCCTGGGCGTAATTTTCAGCCCCGACCAGGGCATTGAGAAGGCAGTGGTGCGCGGAAGCCACGAGCTGCGGGTCACGCTTCGCATCCATGAGAGCAATGGCTTTGCGGTGGCAGCGGATCGCCTCGTCGGGCTTCTTGTCGATCTCCAGGATGATGCCCCTGCTCATCAGCGCCCGCCCGGCCAGATGGCGCTCACCGATCTTCATGTAGGTCCGGTAGACCCGGTCGAGCAACCGATTGGCCTCATCGAGGCGCCGCTGGGCCTTGCGAAGGGAGGACTCGAGGTCGTCGATGCGCGCCGCGAGCATGGGGTCGCCGGTGCCCTGCTCGAAGAGCACGCGCGCCCTCTCCAGCGCGCCGTCGGCTTGCTGAAACCACTCGTTGACCCGATAGGCATTCCCGAGCTCGGCCCAGACCCGCGCCCGCAGGTCGAAGTGCAGCGCCTCACCATAGCGGACCGGATGGTCCGTCTGCTCGATCGCGAACCGGGTGGTCTCGGCGAGGCGGAGCATCTCCTTGGGATCCCGGTACCGGAGATCGAAGCTGAGCTGGAGGAGAACCTCCACGTGGACCATCCGGAAGGAGCTGCGCTCGGGCCAGGTCAACCCCATGAAGCCCCTTTCCTGCACCATTGCGACGCCGTTCGCGAGGCGCTCCTTGTCGCGCTTCAGCCGGGGCTCAAGCTTGCGCACGGCCCGCCTTGCCCGGGTGATGCAGCCGTCGTAGGCCTCGTCCGGCTCCGGCGTGTGGGACGCCGCCGCAATGACACGGGTCCGGCAGTCGGGGCAGCCGGAGAGCAGGTGCCGGGTGACCCCGTGCTGGCCGCCGGGCTCCAGCCCACCGGCCAGGAAAGCCGCAATGTCGAGATCCGAAAGGCAGGCCATCCGCTCCTCCCCGCTTCATGGTTTCGAGGTACGTGAAGCTCGCGCATTATCGCACGAATCGGGTACCGAGCCGGGGCGCCGCCACGGGGCGCCCCGCTGTCGCCTGCTCTAGCCGTTCGGATCAATGTTCGCCGAGTCGTCAGCCGAGCTCGACCCCGGCTGGCCGTCCGGATCGATGTTTGCTGAATCGTCCGTCCCAGCCGAGCCGGTGGGCTTCGGCTCGCCGTTCGGATCGATGTTGGCGCTCGACAGGCCCCAGGCGGCGGTGACGGACGGGGGCAGGCGGAGCCAGCCGGCCAGCCGGACGATCCAGCTCCCCGTGTCCCGCTGCACCGGGCCCGCGGCGTAGGCCGGGGCCGAGGCCAGCAGGAGCGCGGCCAGCACCGCGACGGCAATCCAACCCTTTCTCTGATTCCGCAACATGACATCCCCCTTGCCGCGGTGCGCATCCCGGCCGGGATTGGCTGGAAGCCCCGCGGAATTGCCAGACGGCGCTCCATAGTGTGCGCCCATTTTCCCGGAATCGGCGCTTTCCGGTTGCTGGAGAAAACCGCCGCCCGCCGAAAAGCGCGTGAATGGTGTTCTTGAAGATGAGATCGTGCGGCGTCGATAGGCGTTACCGCACAATAGACCGGCTGCGGATCGAGAGGCTTCAATTTGCGCCCTAAGGAGAAGCCCCAGGGCTTCATGATCCGCGTCAGGGATCGAAGGGCTTTAGAGGTGGATCCGGCTGGTTCAGAGCAGAGGTCATCGGATCTGGGAAAAAAGGGAGGCACGCACTCCCTCTTACCCTGACCTTACGAATTTCTTGAGGCTTTTAAACAATGCACACAGGGTGGCGTCTAAGTGCTGTGGACCGCTGGAAGCCGGAGCATGGCTTCGGTGCAAAGCCATATGGAGGAGGGGACCATGACGCCTTTCGGCAAGATCGTCCTGCATGGAATCTGCATCGCTGCACTGCTCGGTTGTGTGGCAAAAGAAGCTCAAGCTGCCAGTACCAGTACAACGCCAGACCTTCAAGCCGCACCCGCCGCAACGCCATGCAAACCTGGACCGAACGTGCTCTGCTTGAAGAACAATCGCTTCAAGGTGACGGCAAAATGGCGGACCCCGACTGGGGCCAGCGGGACCGCTCGCGCAGTTCCGCTCACTGCCGACACCGGCTATTTTTGGTTCTTCCAGGTCAGCAACGTCGAGTTCGCGCTGAAGATCGTGGATGGATGCGCTGCCTCGAACGGGCGGTACTGGGTGTTCGCGGGAGGCCTGACCAACCTGCAGGTCGACATCATCGTTGAAGACACGGTGAAGAAGAAGACGAAGACGTATCGGAATCCTCAGAGCACGCCGTTCCGCCCGATTCAGGACGTCAATGCATTTGCGGGATGCCCCCGCCAGAGAGCTGGAACAACGGTCTCGACAGCCGCTGCCTCGTTCGACCCATCGCAGGCTCAGGCGAGCGCTTCCGAGTCGGCCCTCGAGCTCCGTCAGGCAAGGTTCCGGGTCTCTGCAACCTGGAAGACGGCTTCAGGACATACCGGGCCTGCGCAGGCGGTCCGGCTTACCGACGAAACCGGGTACTTCTGGTTCTTCGATCCGAACAACGTGGAAATGCTTCTCAAGGTTCTCGATGGATGCCCACTGTCCAACCGGTTCTGGGTATTCGCGGGTGGATTGACCAATGTTGCCGTTGCGATACATATCGAGGACCGGGAGACCGGAATCATCAAAACCTATTTCAACCCCCCGAATACGCCGTTCGCTCCGATCCAGGATACCGAGGCATTCGGAACATGCACGACATCCGGTTTGCCGCCGGATCCGGGAGCTGCCGGGCGACTAAATCCGGCAGGGGTCGATTCCGACCGGGACGGGGTCCGGGATGACCTGCAGAGATTCATCGCCTTGTCCCATCCCGGCTCGCCGGCCGCCATCCAGGCCCTTCGTCAAGCCGCCAAGACGATTCAAGCGGTCATTCGCGATTCCAACTCACGTCCCCTTTCACTCGATCATTCGAACCAGATGCTGCGGGATCTCGAATGTCTCTCGTCGATTCGTCCCCAGGACGCGCATCTGATCAGCGGCGAACTGATGGCCGCGGCTCTGAACACGGAGCAGCGTGGTCTGAGGTATCTTCAGTTCGATTCCCACCTGGAAGGAGAGGCGCTGCCTCTTCGCGACCGAAGCCAGTGGGGGCTGAGCTGCCAGTTCCCACTCGCCGCGGCTACCGGTGAATCACAGGTCGACAGCTACACGGAGAGCTCTCAGATATCCTGCGGCTCCAAAGCGGCGTCGATCTTCTTCGTCAACGGAGTCTTCACCACCCAGAAGGGCGCACAGGAGGCGCTCGGGGTTCTCACACAGAGCACTAGAGATTACCTCCCGGCCGAAGATTTCGAAGAGCTGCAGTTCTACATCGCTCACAATCCGACATATCTGGTGTTGGACCTTTGGGAGGCGGTCAAACAGAGACTCGAGAATGACTTCTCCAGGTTCTACCGATTCCTCTCGGGTATCGAGCCGATGCCGGACTTCATGCAGGAGGCCTATGCCGCGCTCGCCGCTGGGATCGACATCGGAGCTCTCCTCAGCAGCCCTACGGCGCAGAATCACATCAACCTGTATCAACGCGAGCTTCTCGAAGGCAGGAAGGTCGTCCTCGTCCCGCATTCCCAAGGCAACTTCTTCGCGAATCGAGCTTATGTGAGCCTCACTGCTGAAGAGCAGCGCAGCACAGGGATCGTCTCTGTCGCGAATCCGGATTCCCGGGTGGCTGATGGACGCCCCTATACGACTCTGACGAACGACATCGTCATCCGTCCGATACCAGGAGCGCTCCCCGCGACTACCTCCAATGGCAGGATTTTTAATTTCAGAGACTGGACCGGCCATGGCTTCACTGAATCCTATCTTGAGCCTGGGAGCAACAGCCGTGCGCGCATTCTCGGCCACATCAGAAATGCGATCGACACCTTGGAGCCGCCGGACACCAACGCCGGCGATGGAGTCATTACAGTTACCTTGACATGGGGAGACGAGCCGGACGTAGATCTTCACGTGTTCGAGCCCGATGGCGTGCAGGTATACTATCGCGCCAAGCAGGGAGAGGCTGGCTTCCTGGACGTCGACGACATCACCAGCTTCGGACCTGAGCACTACTTCGTTTCTTGCGACACACTGCGTCCCGGCGTTTACCACGTCGGTGTCAACTACTTCAGGGGGAGTGGGGCGGAAACAGCCAACATACAGATTCAAGCGGGGTTGCTCATCAGGAACTTCCAGGTGCACCTCAGCAATGCGCGGGGCACTTCAGGAGACAGCAGTCCCATCCCCGTTGCCAGCATCATTGTGACTGGAAGCTCTCAGGACGGGTTCGAGTTCCAGATTCAGTAAGGAGCGGAGCGAGAAGGGAAGGGGGAGGCGCGCGCCTCCCCCTTTGCCTTGGTCCTACGGATTTACTGCGAAGATCAGATCGTCGTGGTCGTCATAGGCGCCGGTGCCGCAGGATGCGGCGGCGCCGTTGTAGCGGAAGCGTGCGCGCACGGCCTGCAGCGTGCCGGTGGGCAGCGTGTAGGTCGCGCTCAGGGTCTGGGCGCCGCCGACGGTCGGGTTGATCGTCGTGATGTAGGTCCAGACCGGGCTGTTGGCGTTGGCGGCGAAGTAGAGGTCGAGGTGGTCGGAGGTCGGGCCGCCCGTCCAGACCCAGGGGGTGGCGTCGATCCGCACCGTCTTGCCCGGCGCGAAAGCGCTCCCGTCCGTCGTGGACACCTTCAACCGGTCGTTCGACTCGTCGCCGTGGAAGGTGCCGGAGGTGCCGTCGGCGCAGGAGTCGTTGATCGTGTTGGGCTGGTTGGGCTCGGCGCCGCCGCTCATCGTGTCGCGGCCCAGGAGCAGCGCGGCTCCGGAGTCGCACGAGATGCCCACGGTGGCGCACTTGGGCGCTTGCAGGACGGTATCGAAGGCGGCGTTCTGCGGACCGGGACCGGTCGGGCTGTTCACCGCGAAGACGAGGTCGTCGTGGTCGTCATAGGCGCCGGTGCCGCAGGCCGCGGCGCTGCCGTTGTAGCGGAAGCGCGCGCGCACGGCCTGGAGCGCGCCGGTGGGCAGGGTGTAGGTCGCGCTCAGGGTCTGGGCGCCGCCGACCGTCGGGTTGATCGTCGTGATGTAGGTCCAGACCGGGCTGTTGGCGTTGGCGGCGAAGTAGAGGTCCAGGTGGTCGGAGGTCGGGCCGCCGGTCCAGACCCAGGGGGTGGCGTCGATTCGCACCACCTTGCCGGGCGCGAAGTTCGTGCCGTCGACGGTGGATACTTTCAACCTGTCGTTCGACTCGTCGCCGTGGAAGGTGCCGGAGGTGCCGTCGGCGCAGGAGTCGTTGATGGTGTTGGGCTGGTTGGGCTCGGCGCCGCCGCTCATGGTGTCGCGGCCCAGGACCAGCGCGGCTCCGGAGTCGCACGAGATCCCGACCGTGCCGCACTTGGGAACCTGGAGCACGGAATCGAAGACGGCGTTCTGCGCGCCGCTTCCGCCCGTCGGGTTCACGGTCAGGGAAAGGGCCGCCGTGCGGGTCAGCGCGCCGCTCACGCCCTGCACCTGGAAGTTGAAGTTGCCGGTCGAGGCCGTGGTGATGGCGGACACCGTCAGCGTGCTGTTGGCGCTGCCGTTGGCCGGCGGGGTGAC
>DASUNJ010000209.1:0-10716 GCA_036277235.1 Thermoanaerobaculia bacterium
GGCCCTTGAAAAACCACGGGAGGGCAGGGTGAATCCCATAATACCCATCGCCGTGAGCGGTCAGGAGCCCCACCTCGGCGGCGCGGTCGAGAAGGGCGATGCCCTCCTCCCGGGTCAGGCCGCGCACCTCGGGCAGGCACCACGGAGCCTCGGGGTCGCCCATGATGCGCAGCGCGTCTACATCTACAAACCCCTGGAATAGGTGGAGCAGAGCGAGCTTCTTCCGCTCCTCCTCGGAAAAAGCTTGGTCAAACCCATACGCAAGCGAGGCGCCGAGGGAGCGGGAACGCCCCTCGTTGACTTCATCGGAGAAGTCGGTCTCTCCGGAGCGGAGGCGGGCGATGAAGGCTTCGACCTGCTCCTTTGTCTTGAGCCTCTCGCGCAGAGCCTGGTCGGCGAGGACGGTGAGCGTGAGCGGGTTGCCCTGGGCGAAGGCGAGGAGGGGACGCCAATCCTCGACGTCGGCGAGCCGGCGGCCGTGCCGTTCGGCCAAGGCGCGGACGAGTTGGAGGCTCTCCGTCATCGGCATGGGCGGCACCTGGATGCGCACGGGCAGGTCCCCCAGCCAGGAGCGCTCGTCGCGGCGCGAGGTCAGGAGGACCTTCGCCTTCGTCTGCCGCAGAGCGCGAAGAAAGCCGAGCAGCTCCTCCTGCTCCTCCGTTTTCCAGGCCGACTCCGTCCCGGCCGGGAATCCGGCCACCGGCTCCACGTTGTCCCAGATCCACAGGATCGGGATCTGGGAGAGGACCTGGAGGGCCACCTGCCGTCGATTCGAATCGTCGAGCGCCAGCCAGTGGATGCCGGCATTCTCCAGGGCCGGCCCGAAGACCTGGCCGATGCGATCCAGCACGCGGGGCAGCGGAAGGTAGCGTTCGAAGGTGGTGAAGAGGACGGGGCCGTCGACGCCGCCGGTCAGGGAGTACCAGCGGGCGAACTCGGCGGCCGTGGTGGTCTTGCCGCTGCCGGCATAGGCATGGAGGAGGACGATCGAGGCGTTGTCGAAGGCGCGGTCGAGGGCTAGGAGCGTCTCGTCCCGGCCGAAGAAGCCGGCATCGGGCGGCGGCGGGAGGCTGGGGTCGAGGCTGCCGGCCGCCGACGCCGTGGCTCCCTCCTTGACCTGGATCGTCAGGCTGCCGTCGTCCTTCGCCTTGGGGAAGACCTGCAGCGGCGCCGCCTCGTAGACGACAGGGACCGTCCAGTCCTGGAGCGGCAGGGGGGCATGGACCACCTCGCGCAGCGGGTTGTCGGACAGGTTCTTGCGCGCCAGCGTCACCGCCTCGCCCAGCACGGCACCGCGGGCGAGCGAGGCGTAGAGCTCGGCCGCGAGCCGAGCTGCGGTCACCACGTAGACGTTGTAGCGCATGGCCACCACCCCGGCCACGCCCGCGTCCATCACCTCCTGCGCCAGCGAGCCGAAGGCCCTCACCCTGGAGTGGGGATCAGTCGCGACGGTATCCGGCGCCGGAGCCGGCTCGGTGTGCGCCGAGCGGCAGGCGTTGAGGACGAGGACGGATACCCCGGTTGTCGCGAGGAGCTTTCCCAGCGAGATGCCGTCTACGAGATCACCGTTGGACTCGAGCTGCGGGTTTTCGAACCAGAGATAGCCGTGCTTGCCCTCTCGCGGTCCGGCGAGGACGATCGAGGTGAGACGCCCGACGAGAGCGCCGAGAGCCCCGGGTTTCTCGATTTCCATATAGGTGCCATGGCCGTCGAAGTGGACCACATGGTAGGGCTCGCCCTTCCCGTGCGCCTCGCGGAGCACCTTCCCGAGCTGCTCGAACGTGGGCGGACGCAGGAGGTCGAGGTCGTAGGCTTCGCGGTTGGCCTCGCTCAAGCCGCGCAGGAGCTGGCTCGCCACAGAACGGAAGGGCACGTCCTTCTCTCCCCGCGGCCGGCAGAGGACCAGGAGGATGCGGATCTTGCCTTTCTTCCGGGCGGGCAGATTCGGGGCGAGAGCCGGGTTGGGATGGGCGCGCACGAAGGAATGGGCCGTGAGAGCCAAGTGGGAACCGGTCTTCGGATCGCGCAGCAGCTCCCAGGGGATGGTGGCGGCTTCCGTCACGCTGGTGACGATCTCGATCCTCGTTTGGGGCAGCCGCTTGCGAAGCTCGGCCCAGAGATCGCGGGCATCGTCGCTCGCCTGGAACACTGTCTTGAACAGCGCGGTCCCCACCTCCGCCATCCGCCCCTCGACCCGCTGGGCGATCGTCGGTGCCGGCTCCTGGGGATATTGGAGGAAGTCCTCCAGATACCAGCGCAGATCCTCCTCATCCTGCGGCGAGAGGCTGAACTCGAAGGTGGAGCTGGCCGTGCGGCGGGAGCCGTCGCCTTCGAGGGCGATCTCCACCTGATGACGGCCGTCCGCCAGGGCCTGCTGCTGGATTCGGAGCTGGAGCATGTCCGATTCTACCCGGGTCGGGCACACCAAACTCTCGCGCCCGGAGTGGGAGACACCGGAGAGCGAGGTTTGTTGAGGGGCGGGCCGCGGCAGCTCGTCTTCGAGCCGTGGCTGCTCGGCTTCGAGCCATGGCTGCTCGTCCTTGAGCCATGGCTGCTCGTCCTTGAGCTGCGGCGGCTTGTCTTCGAGTGGTGGCCGCTTCTCTTGGAGCCGTGATCGCTCCGCCTGAAGCGGTGGCGGCTCGTGTGGGAGCTGCCATCGCTCGTCTTCGAGCCGTGGCCGCTAGCTCACTAGCCATGACCGCTAAGGGTCTAGCTGCGATCGCCTGGCCTCAAGCCGCCGCCGCTTGATGCTGAGCAGGAACCCCTTTCCCCCTCCCCAACGATGCCCGAGCGCCTCGCGCGTGAGATGAGCAGCTCGCGCTATGCCACCGCGTTCACTCCAGGATGACCGGAACGCTGGCGGCTCCCGGTGCCACCACGGTCGTGCTCCAGCGGCGCCCATCGCCCGCTGTGGCGTCGACGATCCAGGTGCCGGCCGGGAGGTCCTCGATCGTGGTCTTGCCGCCGACCATCGGCCAGGTCTGCCGGAGGGCTCCTCCCGGGCCCAGGACGGGAACCGGGGAGCCGTCCGGACCGAGTACCGTGACCTCCGCCCGGACGTCCGCGGTGGCGAGCTCGGGGACCTGCACGGCGAGGCGGGCTGCCGGGGGCAGCATCACGGAGACGGGCGGGCCCGGTGTCTGCGCGGGGACCTCGACGGTTCCGCTACCCGGCGCTCCGATCAGCAGGCGCCAGGAGCCCTGGGAAGGGGTGGGGAGGCGGATTCGCCCCTCCGCGTCCGGAGCCTGCGAGCCGGTGATTGCCTGGGCGCCGGCGGTCGAGACCGCGTGGAAGTGGACGACCGGTGGAATGCGCCCGGAGGCGAGCCGGGCCACGACCTCCAGCCCCGGTTCCGCCTGTTCGTGGGAGCCACCATTCGAGACTATCTGGAATCGCTGAGGATGGATGCCGCTGCCGTTCTCCTGAAGCAGAGCGGGGCGACCATCCTGAAGGTGGCATTCGCCGTCGGCTACAACAACCTGCAGACTTTCTACGGCGCTTTTCGCCGCAAGTACTCTTGCACACCGGACGCCTACAGGAGGAGCTTCCACCTCGGCGCTAGAGACCCGGCTTCCCGAGAAGAACGTACCCCTCCCAGATGTCCGCGTCCGTGGCCACCGGCTTGAGCGGCAGCGGCTCGTCGAGCTTTGCGAGGTCGTCCCGCTGGGCGAGGACCCAGACCCGCCCTGGCCGGCGGGCGTAATCCAGGAGCTTCTGCTCGCTGTTGAGATCCACGGCGAAGCGGCCCGTGTAGAAGACGAGGGTGGAGTCGAGGCGCGGGTAGATGCCGTAGGTCTCCCCCGGACGCATTCTCGCGACCAAGTCCCTGGACATCGCCCGGGTCGACTTGATCACGTCGAACTTCGGGATCAGGACCAGGGTCGCGAGGAGCCCGAACGTTCCCATGCCCGCGGCGAGGCCGGCGGCGGCGTGGGAGAGGCGTCCGCTCCGGGATTGCCACCAGGCGTAGAGCGCTCCGGCGAGGAGCGGCAGGAGGGCGAGCGTCAACTGCCAGACGAAAAGGTCCCCTCCCAGCGGCGCGGCCTCCTTCCTTCCACGGCCGGCGATGGGCAAAGCGACCGTAACGAGCAGCGAGAGAACGGCCAGGATCCCCAGCGGCCAGACCGTCCACCTCCTGAAGCGTGGCCATTCCGCGGCGATCCGGTCGAGCCCCGCCCCCACCAGCAGCGCCATGGCGGGATACATCGTCAGGATGTAGACCGTCCGCTTGGCCGGCGAGATGCTGAAGAAGACCACGGTCACGACCATCCAGCAGAGGGCGAAGAGATAACCCTTCCTATCCCCGCTTTTCTGGTCCACCCCCTTCCAGCCCACCACGAGCGCCGTGGGCAGCAGGAAGGACCAGGGAAAGAACTCGGGCGGGATCACGCTCAGGTAGTAGTACCAGGGCCGGAAGTGGTGCCAGGGCTCGGCGTACCGGGTGACGTTCTGCTTGAAGACGATCTGGTCCAGGTACTCGCGCCCACCCGAAAGACCGGCGGGGATCAGCCAGGCGAGCACCACCGCTGCCCAGATCAGGAAGCCGAGCCCGATCCGCATCTTCCGGAGCTCCGTCCGGTCTTTCGTGATCAGCAGGAACGCGACGATCGCGAGGAGCGGCGGCAGGAACCCGGCGGGGCCTTTGGCGAGCGTCGCGAGCCCGGTCGCCACGAAGAAGAGCGGATAGAGGCCGGGGCGGTTTTCCGTGTAGCCGCGCACCCAGAACCAGACCCCCAGCGCCACCAGGAAGGTCAGGAGCATGTCGATCTGCCCGAATTGTCCCTGCCAGAGGATCTTGTAGCAGGTGGCGAAGGCGCCGGCGGAGATCCAGCCGGCGCGGCGGTTGAACAGGCGCTCGCCCAGGCGGAAGACGAGGAGGATGGTGCCGATGGCCGCCAGCGCCGAGGGGAGGCGGGCCGAGACTTCCCCGACGCCGCCGGTCAGGAAGGAGGATGCGATGATCAGCCAGAAGAACAGCGGCGGCTTCTGGGTGTAGACCTCGCCGTTGAGCCGGGGGACCGCCCAGGAGCTTGCGAGGCGCATCTCGCGGGCGACCTCGGCGTAGCGGGCCTCGTCCGGGTTCCACAGGTCGCGCATGCCGAGCCCGGGGAGGAAGAGCAGGGCGCCCAGGAGCGCCAACAGAGCCAGATCAAACCGGGCCAGATCGCGCCTGCGCGTCAAGGCTGGTCCGCGCCCTGGGGCTTCGCGCCGGCGAGCTGTCTGCCGCGGTGGATGAACCAGAGGTTCCGGGTATAGATGAGGAAGCCGGGGAGCTGGCCGATGATGATGACCAGATCCTTGCGATGGAACCCGTAGGCGAGGAGGACGAGGCTGCCGGCCAGGCTGAAGAACCAGAAGGCCGTCGGGATTACGCTGGCCCCTTTGCGCTCGGAGGCGACCCACTGGACGAAAAAGCGGGAGAAGAAGCAGGCCTGCCCGAGGAGGCCGACAGCGGTCCAGACGTTCCAGGCGAATTGGTGTTCCAAACTTCGATCTCCTCGGAGAGGCCCCGGTCGACCCGGCGCGTCTGCAGCCAGCGGACGCCGTAGAGGTCGACGAGACCCCGCCACAGGCGGTTGTGGATGCCGTACTTGGGTTGGCCGTGCAGCCGCGGCCGGTGGTTGACGTTCACCTCGGTCACCCGCGCGCCTTCCATCCGGAGCAGGGTGGGGAGGAAGCGGTGCATGCCGTTGAAGAGCGGGATGTGCCGCAGGTATTCGATCCGCACCGCCCTGAGCGTGCAGCCGACGTCGGTCACCGACTCGCGGGTGACCCGGTTGCGCACCCGGTTGGCGATCGTCGAGGAGATCCGCCGCACCCAGTTGTCCTGCCGCCGGGCGCGGACGCCGTTGACCACGTCGAAGCCGTCCATGCGCTCGAGCAGGCGCGGGATGTCCGCCGGGTCGTTCTGGAGATCGGCGTCCAGGGTGACGACGATCTCGCCGCGGGCATGGCGGAAGCCGGCGTCGAACGCCGCCGACTGGCCGCTGTTGCGGCGCTGGCGCACGATGCGGGTCCGCGGGTCTTTCCGGGCGAGGCCGGCCAGCACCCGGGGGCTCGCGTCGGTGCTGCCGTCGTCGACGTAGATCACCTCGTAGGGACGGCCGAGCGGCTCCATCGCCGCGTGGATCTCCGCGGCGAGGATCGGCAGGTTCTCCTCTTCGTTGTAGACCGGGATGACCAGCGAGATCTCCGGCCTTGGCCCCTCGTACATGCGGGTATCTTGGCAGGAAAAGGACGCAAAGGACAAAAAGGACGTAAAGGACACAAAGGACGGGCGGTGGCTCCCTCTCCCGCGCAGCGGGGGAGGGCTGGGGAGGGGGTTTTTCCCGCGATCCTCTAAGATGGCGCTTGATGAGGTCCGCGGTTGTCCCCCGGCCGGTACTCTTGACCTTCGCCTGGATGCTCCTGGTCGGCACCGCGGTCGCCCTGCGTCCGCTCCTGCCGGTCGACGAGACCCGCTACGTCTCCGTGGCCTGGGAGATGTGGCTGCGCGGCGACTTCCTTGTGCCGCACCTGAACGGCGTGCCCTACAGCGACAAGCCGCCGCTGCTGTTCTGGCTGTTCCACCTGGGCTGGTGGCTCTTCGGCGTCAACGACTGGTGGCCGCGGGTGGTGCCGGCCCTGTTCGGCCTGGCGAACCTCGGTCTCACCGCGCGGCTCGCCCGGCGCCTCTGGCCGGACCGGCCGCAGATCGCCCTCACCGCCCCCGCCGTGCTGCTCGGCTTCCTGCTCTGGAGCCTGTTCACCACCATGGTGATGTTCGACATGCTGGTGGCGTTCTGCGTGCTGCTGGCCATGCTCGGGCTGGAGGAGGCCTGGCGGCGCGGCGGCGTGCGGCCTTGGCTTCAGATAGGGGGTGCCCTGGGGCTGGGCATTCTGGCGAAGGGTCCGGTGGTCCTGGTCCTGCCTCTCGCGGTGGCGCTCTCCGCCCCCTGGTGGGGGAGGGAGGAGCGTACTTCCGGATTCTGGCCCAGGCTGGCGGGGGCCGCCGGGCTGACCGCGGTCATCGCCCTGGCCTGGGCCCTGCCCGCCGCCGGGGCCGGGGGCTCCGACTATGCCAATGCGCTCCTCGTCCGCCAGACCGGGGAGCGGATGGTCTACTCCCACGCCCACAACCATCCCTGGTGGTGGTATCTGGCCCTGCTCCCCGTGCTCCTGTACCCGTATTCGTTCTGGCCGCCGCTCTGGCTGTCGGTCTGGACAGCGCTCCGGCGCCGCTCCTCCGATCCCGGTCTGCGGTTCTGCCTGGCCTGGCTGGTCCCGGCGCTGGTGGTGTTCTCGCTGATCAGCAGCAAGCAGCCGCACTACCTGCTGTCCCTGATGCCGGCCTTCGCGCTGATCGCCTCCCGGCTCCTGACGGAGGACGACCTCGAGGTTCGGCGCTGGCATCTTCTGCCGGCGCTCAGCCTGCTCGTCGTGCTCGGAGCGGCGCTGGTGGCGGCGCCCCTCCTCGGCCTGCGGCGCGGTCTTCCCTCGTGGGCTCCCGAGGTCTCTCCCGCGGTGGGCATGGCCCTGCTCGCGCTGGCGGCGGCCTCCTTCTTCCTCTTCGATCGGATCTTCGCGCGGCGGACGGCGGCGCCCACCCTGATCAGCGTGGCTCTCGTGATCGGGGCGCACCTCGGCCTTGCCGGGGCGGCGCGGGAGGCGTACGACCTCGGGCCGACCGCGCGCTACCTGAGCGCCGCGGAGAAGGAGGGGCGGCCGATCGCCTGGGTGGGGGACTACCACGGGCAGTTCCACTTCCTCGGCCGTCTCGAGCAGCCCTTCCAGGAGATCCTGCCGGGGTCGGAGTCGCTCTGGATCCGGCAGAACCCTCGGGGCAGGGTGGTCCAGGACCTGAAGTACGTGCCGGCGGAGGTGAGCCGGGCCGAGCTCACCCAGCCCTACCGCGACGACGTGCTGGCGGTCTGGGGACGGGAGGGAATCCCCGGTACTTGAGTTGTGATTCATCCGGTGCTATATCCTGCTGCGTACCCGGCTGGGAGAGGGGTCAAATCGCCGGGATGCCCAAAAATCCATGAAGAAGCTCGTAGCACGAGCGCCCGCATGGGCGTTCTTCCTGTATCTGTCGTCGTTGGTATCGCCTGATGCGGCCGCGGGGCAGCTCCTGCCCCTGGGTCCTCCGGAGTACGTGTCGGCGAGCACCGGGACGTTCGAGATCCGCAAGGAGCTGGACGAGTACGAGACGGGCTGGGAGCTGCACTTCGCGCCGCGGCGTTTCTGGCCGCTCCCCGACTGGGCGCCGGACCTGATGCCGGTTCTGGGTGCGATGGCGACCTCGCAGGGCACCCTCTACGGCTATGGCGGGTTCCGCGCGGAGGTCCTCTGGGGGGAGCGCTGGGTGGGCAGCGGCGGCTTCGCGGGGGGCCTCTACTATCAGGGGGAAGGAGGCGGCAAGGACCTGGGGAATGTCCTCGAGTTCCGCACCCACCTGGAGCT
Source organism: Thermoanaerobaculia bacterium (assembly GCA_036277235.1). Lineage (GTDB taxonomy): Bacteria > Acidobacteriota > Thermoanaerobaculia > Multivoradales > UBA5704 > DATMER01. Next base: position 8,443 of record DASUNJ010000209.1, read on the forward strand.
CGCCTACCGGCTTCCCGGCGGGTCGCGCCTGGGCCTCTGTCTGTATCACCTCTCCAACGGCGGTATCCACCACCTCAACCCGGGCAGCGAGTCGCTGGTGCTCACCTATAGCGCCCGGCTCCGGCGGAAGTGACACGGACGGACACGGACAGGCTCCCTCTCCCCCGGCACGGGGGAGAGGGCGGGGGAGAGGGGGAACGGGATCAACCTCGTGATATTCTCCTGGCATGGCCGTCGATCCTGAGCTGTTGGAGATCCTTGTCTGTCCGAAATCGAAGGGCGAGCTGGAGCTGATCGACCTGCCCCAGGAGATCAGGGCCGGACTGGTGGAGAAGTACCGCGAGCACTTCCGCGACGAGGAGCCCGTCGTCGCGCAGGGTCTCTACTGCGCGGCCTCCGGCCTGGTCTACCCGATCGTCTCGGACATCCCGATCATGCTGATCGAGGAGGCGCTGCCCGCCTCCGCCGTGGGCCGCCAGGGCGAAGCCGTCCCCAGCGCCTAGTCCGCCGGTGTCCCCTCCGAGGTGATGGCCGACGTACGGGACCAGCCGACCCGTCTCCAGAGGGCGGGCTCGTGGCTCTTTTCGGGCCATCTGCTGGCCGTTTTCAGCATCGCGGCGTCGAACATCCTCCTCGGCTTCACGTTCCTGACCGCTCCCTTCAGCCTGCGGTTCCGCCGGGGCGACTGGTCCCGGATGGCGCCGCTGCTCGCGCCGCTCGGCATCTACGCGCTGTGGCTGGTGGGCGCGGCCTTCGCCTCGTTCGATCCATGGGCCAGCCTGGGCGGCCTGCGCGAGCTGTTCACCCTGTCCGCCGTGCTGCTCGCGCCGGGGCTGGTGCGCGGCGAGGCCCAGGTGCGGCGGCTGGTGGACGGGCTGACCGCGGCCGCCGCCCTCCTCGCCGCCGTCGGCCTGGCCAGCTATCTCTGGGGCTATGGCGACATCGACCGCCGCATCCGGGGTCCGTTCTCCCACTACATGACCTTTTCCGGATTCCTGCTGATCTGCGACCTTCTCCTGATGGTGCGGCTGCTGAGCGATCCCCGCGGCTCGGGCGGCAGGCGAGGGTGGCGATGGGCGGCGCTGGTGGTGATCAACGTGGCCCTGCTCGCCAGCTACACGCGCAGCGCCTGGGTGGCGCTGGTGGTGGCCGTGACCGTGCTGCTGCTGATCCAGGCGCCGAAGCTCCTGCTCGCCTATCTGCCGCTAGGCGTGCTGCTGGTGGTGCTCGCGCCCGTGCCCCTGGTCAGCCGCATGATCTCCATCGTCGACTTGCAGGACCCCTCCAACTACGACCGGCTGTGCATGCTGGAGGCGGGGATGACCATGGTGAAGGAGCGCCCGCTGTTCGGGCTCGGTCCCGAGATGGCGGAGCGGCGCTATCCCATCTACCGTTCGCCGACCGCGCCGCGCTTCGACGTCCCCCACCTGCACAACAGCTTTCTGCAGCTCGCGGCGGAGCGCGGCATTCCGGCGCTCCTCGCCTACCTGGCGATGAACTGGGTGAGCCTGCGCGCCATGTATATCGGCTACCGGCAGGAGGGGGGAAGGCGCGGCCCGCGGGCCGACCTCTACCTAGGGGGCCTGCTCGCCCTGCTCGCCTTCAACGTGGCCGGCCTGTTCGAGGACAACTGGGGGGACACCGAGGTCCAGAGGCCGGCGCTCTTCCTGCTCGTGCTGCCATTCTGTCTCCTGATGGAGGAGACACTGGAGGAGGCGCCGGCTGATATGCTGCCCGACCGGCCGGAAGAAAGGACTGAAAGGACCTAAAGGACATAAAGGACTCAAAGGACACGGAGCCCGGTCCTTCAGGTCCTTTCAGTCCTTTTGGTCCTTTTCTTGCACTCCACGCCGGAAGAGGACAGGGACCCGACTTGCGTCTCGATCACCTTTTGGTCCAGCGGGGGCTTTTCGCCAGCCGGGAACAGGCCCGGCGCGCCGTCATGGCCGGAACCGTCCAGGTGGATGGCCGCCGCATGGACAAGCCCGGCACGCCCGTGGGAGAGGACGCCGCCGTCTCCGTTCTCGCTCCGAAAGAGCCGTTCGTCTCCCGCGCCGGGCGCAAGCTGGCCGACGGCCTGGACCATTTCGGAGTCGATCCCGCCGGCCGCGTCTGCCTCGACGTGGGCGCCTCGACCGGCGGCTTCACCGACTGCCTGCTCCAGCGCGGAGCGGTCCGGGTCTACGCCCTCGACGTGGGCTACGGCCAGCTCGACCACAAGCTGCGCCAGGATCCCCGGGTGGTGGTGATGGAACGCATCAACGCCCGCCACCT
>DASUNJ010000210.1:0-11239 GCA_036277235.1 Thermoanaerobaculia bacterium
GACGGGAATCGCGCAAAAGCGCCTTCAGGGGCTCGATCGGGATTTCCCTTCTCACGCAAAGGTGCTCGAGAAGCTGAGGATCCTCAGTAAGGCGCATCATCGCCTCATTCAATAAAGCGGCTGGTGGCGAAGGCAGACGCACGATCGCTTCCACCGCAGACCGGGCATGCTGTGGTTCAAGCTCCAGGAAGCGCTCGGCCTGCTGATCCCAGCCCTCCTTCTGATCACTCACGATCCGCTTCAGAAAGGGCTCAGTCAGGGCGCCGGAGGCACCCTGGGCAAGAAGTGCATCCAACCAGGCGGGAGCATCCACCTGCCTCGCGAGCCTGTAGCAGATGTCGCGGCATCCGCCCACCGGCTGCCCGAAACGTTGAGCCTCTCTCTCGTAGCCGGCGAGAAGCTCGGCGATCTCGGCAGGCTCACGGCTCATCCACTGCCGAGCCAGCTCGTCCAGGGAGGACTCCCTTTCCGCCTCATGCCTCTTCCAGTCGGGGTACCAATCGGCCTTCGAAGGGAACAACAAGTCGAAGACAGGATCCACCTCCAGTCTCAAATCGAGGCCGATGCCCTTGGCGAGTTCTCGCACCTTGGCTGCCAAGAAGGGCTTTCCTCGCGTCAAAGGGGCAAGGTCGCTTAAGACTCCGGCCGCGAAATCCCTCATGAACCGTGCTGCCTCCTCCGAGACCGGCCACCCTCTGCTGGCGTAGCTGGGATGAATCCAGTTCCAGAGGAAGGACGAAAGGTGCTGCCAGTCCTCGGCCTCGAGCCTATCGAAATCACCCCGGACTTCAGGCCAAGTAGAAGCCACTTCTCTGAGTTGCTCCGGCGGCAGCATGTCCCGGTCCTCAGTGACCCACCCTCCCCCTGGATCGGTAGAGTTGCCCTCAAGAGAAGGAGAGAATGCCAAGCAGATGCCCTGCAATCCCACCGGGCGTCTACCTCCGGAGCGGAGGTATTTCTGGGAAGTGCTGGCCAGGAGCTTTCGCCGATGCACCATCTCATGGGGCGGAAGGTCGATCTCCTGAACCCAGTCCTGCAGGACCGTCATCGGATGGACGGTGTAAAACCGGGGCTGCCCGCTGGCCGTCTCGGCTCGTTGGAGCAGGCGAAGGATCGCCGCCTCCCCAGCGTTGTTCAGGGCAGCGCCGGCAATGTCAATGACGTCCCCTGGGTAGTGCTCCAGGACCCAGCGCGCGTCGCCCTCGCTCAAGTACGCGAGCCTTCGCCACGACTCCCGCGAGCCGCTCTGCGCGATCAGGCCACACAATTCATCAATGGGAATCTCAGCCCCATGAAGCTTCGCAGCGACGATCGTCTCGATGGCCTTTTCGCGACTCGGTGCCAGATCGAGCAAGTGCCTATAGTCGAGGCGCGCGGGAGTCCCCGGGAAAAACACGGACCGGAGGAGAGCAAACCTCAGCTTGCATGGCCAGACGGCCAAGACATCCTGATCCAATTGAGAGAGCACCCCGGCCGCGGCAAGACCCGAAGCGATCTCCCTGGTGCCGGGAAGTGTGAGCCGCAGGAAGGTTCCTACTGCCTCCAAACCCATCCCCCGGTCGCCGCCCAAGGCAAGGCAGGCAAGGACATCTGTCGCCCCTGGCCCCAGGAAGCGGCGGAAGAAGTTGGTCAGGGTCCTTGTCAACGCGGTGCCTTCGAGAACCTCCTCATAGGAACCCTGCAGCCAGAGGGAGGCAATCGTTATGGCCAGCCCTGGCTTGTTCGCCGCCTGACTGACCAGATCCCGCAGCACGTCGTCGCTCGCCTGCACGCCAACCTGGAGGATGACCTGCAGGATCTCATCGCGTGTCAGCAACTCCAGCTTGCGAACCCGGTTCGCTGGTACGCCGAGCGCCTCCATGACCGCGTCACGCCCCCCTTCCCAGGTGCTCGCAACAATCTCGAAAGAGGCTTCCATCTCCTCGCGCACCCGGACTAGCCGCGACAGGAGATCCGGATGGATATGGGCGTCGTCGACAACGACGATCTTGGGGCGCTGCTCCACCCAAGCATCGCGAAAATGGCTGAGATCGGGTTCCGTGAGGAACAGGCCCGGCCAGATCCTCTTCCGCATCAGATAGCGGAACAGAAAGGTCTTTCCCGAACCCGGCTCGCCAGAGAGCACCCGGTCTCCCGATGTCTCCTCGATCCAAGCGAGATCCGCTTGCCGGCCCACAGGCTCGATGTCGATGAGCGGCCGACTCGTTGGAGGCACCGTCGAGAGAGCAGAAGGCTTCCAGGTGAGATCCAACAGTTCCTTGCACCATCTGGGGCTGCCAGCCAAGCGATCGGCAACTGACTCCCGTTCGAAGATCTGCTGGAGCTCGAAGCCCTTCTCACGGGCACGCTTAAATAGGTTGGTTCTTTTTCGGGTCGTCAAGCTGCTCGAGGTGGCCAGCACGACCCTCCGCCTGGGCAGGTTGCTATCGAGGTAGGAATCCAGACTCCGGGTCAGGTTGCCAATCACATCGCCTGCGGTGGTACATACGAGCGGGAAAGGCTCTCCCTCTCCATCCGCGATCGCCCCGTCCATGCCCGAATCCGTACCCCCGGACACCGGAACGATCCACGGGTAGTCTGCGCGCAGCAGGTCGCCCATGCACCGCTCGAAGACGACGGGGTCTAGGCGACCCCCAAGGGCTTGATAGATCTGCCGATAGAAAGGATCTCTCAGCATGGCTGACATTCAGCCCTCCGGCACCAACAGCCGGGCGAGCTCAGCCTGGAGGTCCTTGCCGCGATGAAACCCACGCCTCTCGATCCGGTCGAGGCTCTCCCGGGCCAACCGCACATCCTCCAGCGTCGCCTCCTGGAGCAGAGAGCGGACATCGGCCCGGTCCTTATCACGGCCGGCCAACACCTTGAGGGCGATCAGGTGGCCGATCCTCGCGACCGGCACGTACAAGCCAATGGCAACCTCCCGCACCTCGGCAGCGGCCACAACCTCCTCCTCGACGCCTGACGAGCCAAAGAGGAGGTCCACGCCGATCGTTTCCAGTCCAACGGCAGTGGGAGCCAGCAACCGCACGGCGTTGAGGCGTCCGTCCAGGTTCTCGAGGAAAGGCTGGCTCTCGAGAGGTCTATACCCTCTCATTGTGAGGTCGCGCGCGATCCGCTCGGCCTCCTGGTCTCCTGAAACGGCGATGGTCACATCCACGTCCTGGGTGGTCCGGGGCTCGGCCCGGAACGACACCGCCATGCCGCCGACCAGGGCCCATCGGACGCCGAGCGCCCGGAGGTCACCGGAGAGGCGGATCAGCGCTTGTTCTAGAGCGGTCACGCGCGGGCTGACTGGAGGCTGCTAAGAGAGGGCGGCTCAGGGCCATCCCAGCGCTCCCGGGATTCTTTGCGCAGCCAGGACACGAGGCGACGCTCGATCTCCTCGCTGCTTTCCCGCGGAAAGCGGCGGCGAAGGTTCTGCCGCATGGTCTTCTCGGCGAACTCGTAGAGCTCGAAGGTCGTCTTGGCTCGCGCGAGGTCTTCCGGGTCGGAGATCCACTCCATACGGCTATTCTAACCCGTTGCGCCCTGCTCCCTCTGCCGCCCCCTCCGGGGCTTGGGGTTCTTTTGACTCTTTACCCGGCACTCACGTGCCGGGCTACATGCTGTCGCCCCTCCGGGGGCTGAAGAGGTGGCCCAAGGGGTGAGGCCCCTACGCCCCCAGCTCCGCGATCTGCTCCTCGATCTTCTCCCACTCGCCCATCAGCTTCTCGACCTTTTCGGAGAGGGTCTTCTGCTCGCCTTCGAGCTTCTTCACCTGGTCGCGCGAGGTGCGGTCGAAGAAGGTGGGGTCGCAGAACATCTCGTTGATGGCGTGGATGCGGTTCTCGGACTGCTCGACCGCGGTGGTCAGCTCGTCGCGGCGCTTGGTGAGGTCCTTGAGCAGGCGCTGGCGCTGCTTGTCGTCCGGCGCGGTGCCGTTGCCCTTCGCGGTAGCCGTCGCCGCTGCCTTCTTCTTCTGCTCGCGCTTCATGCGCAGCACGGCGTCGGCGTCCAGGTGGTCGTCGCCCAGCCGCTCCAGGTACTCCTCGTAGGTGCCGCGGAAGTCCTGGATCCCCTTGGGCGAGATCTCCAGGATGCGGTTCGCGAGCTGCTGCACGAACCAGCGGTCGTGCGAGACGAAGATCAGGGTGCCGTCGTACTCGCGGAGCCCCTCGACCAGCGCCTCGATGGCTTCCAGGTCCAGGTGGTTCGTGGGCTCGTCCAGGATCAGGACGTTCGGCTTGGTCACCGAGAGCTTGCAGAAGACCAGGCGGGCCGCCTCGCCTCCGGAGAGGCCTCCCAGCGGTTTCTTCACGTCGTCGCCCGAAAAGAGCACCATGCCGAGATTGCCGCGCACGAAGCCGATGGGCTGGCCGGGGACGGCCTCCCAGAGCCAGGCCTCGACGGTCTGCTTGCTCCCCTTGGGAACCTCGTTGTGGTCCTGGGAGAAGTAGCCGGGATAGGTCTCGTACCCCCACTCGATCCGGCCCGCGTCGGCCTCGACCTCGCCCACCGCGATCTTGAGCAGGGTGGACTTGCCGATGCCGTTGGGGCCGATGATGGCGATGCGGTCGCCGCGCTCGACGCGCAGGGTGACGTCCTTGAGCACCTGGTTGTCGCCGTAGGACTTGGAGATGCCCTCCAGCTCCAGCGCCTGCCGGCCGCTCGGGCGGACCTGCTTGAACTTGAAGGTCGGATAGCGGCGCGAGCTCTGGGGCAGACGCTCGATGACGATCTTCTCCATCATCTTCATCTTGCTCTGCGCCTGGCGCGCCTTGGTGGCCTTGGCGCGGAAGCGGTCCACGAACTCCTTGTGGCGGGCGATCTCCGTCTCCCGCTTCTCGATCTCCGCCTCCTTGCGGTCCCGGTTGCCCACCTTGGCTTCCATGAAGGCCGTGTAGTTGCCGGGGTAGAGGATGATCGTCTCGTAGTCCACGTCCACGATGTGGGTGCAGATGTTGTCGAGGAAGCGATGGTCGTGGGAGATGACGACCGCGGTGCCCTTGTAGTCCATCAGGAACTTCTCCAGCCAGCGGATGGAGAGGATGTCCAGGTGGTTGGTGGGCTCGTCGAGGAGCAGGGCGTCGGGATCGGCGGCCAGCACCTGGGCGAGGAGCACGCGCAGCTTGAAGCCGCCCGAGAGCGTCGAGAGCGGGTTGCGGTGCAGCTCGGTGGGGATGCCGAGACCTTCGAGGATCTCGCCGGCCCGCGATTCGAGGGTGTAGCCGTCGTGGCGCAGGATGAGGTCCTCGACGTCGGCATAGCGCTCGGCGTCGAACTCCGTGTCGGCGTTCTCGAGAAGGCGCTCCTTCTCCATCATCGCCTCCCAGACCTCGTGGTTGCCCATCATGGCGACCTCGAGGATGGGCATGTGCTCGTAGCGGAAGTGGTCCTGCTTGAGCACGCCCAGCTTGAGGCGCTTGGGCATGTTGATCGTGCCCTCGCTGGGAAGCTCGTCGCCGGTCAGCATGCGCAGGAACGTGGACTTGCCCGAGCCGTTGGCCCCCACGAGGCCATACTTGTTGCCCGGATTGAACTGCAGCGAGACCCCCTCGAAGAGGGTCTGCTGCCCGAAGGACTTGCCAAGGTCGGAAACCGCGATCATAGAGCCGGGAATGATAGCAGCCCTGCCCCTCCTCCCGAAACGGATCGGGCCGCGATGTCATCAAGAGCCAGAAGACCCGGTATAATCGGGGCCTTCCCGGAGGTGATGAGATGCGTCGATTCCTGCTCGTGGCCTGCTTGGCCCTCGTCTTCACTGTCCCCGCGCGGGCTGGCTTGAACCATTGGACCACCGGCGGGCCGTTCGGCGGCACGGTCGAGGAGCTCGCGTTCGACCCGGGCGATCCCGGGGTCGTCTATGCCGGCACCTTCGGCGGCGTCTACCGCAGCGAGGACCACGGCGCGACCTGGACCTCCGCCAGCTTCGGCCTGACCGACGCCTATATCGCCGACCTGGAGGTCGCTCCCGGCTCCCCCGGCCCCCTCTACGCGGCCACGTTCAAGGGTGTTCAGAGGAGCGACGACGGGGGCCGCACCTGGCAGACGCCTACCCTCATCGGTTTCGTCCGCGCCCTGGCCCTGGCGCCGTCCAACCCCCAGACGCTCTATGCCGCCATCGGGCGTGCGACCTACAAGAGCACCGACGGCGGCGCGTCCTGGACCCCGGGCGCCACCCTGCCGGGGAGTGGCGACACCTTCCTGAAAGTCGATCCGCTCCTGCCGTCCCACGTCTATGCCGGCACCTCCAAGGACCTCTATTTCAGCCAGGACGCCGGCAGCACCTTCGTTCCGGTGCTCGGGCTCCACGCCGATTCCCTCTACGGCGTGGCAATCGATCCCACGAACACGCAGATCCTCTACGCCGCCACCTCGGACGGCGTCTTCAAGACGACCAACCATGGCCAGACGTGGGCACCGTCCGGCCTGACGGAGGAGGTCAGAGCGGTCGTCATCGATCCCGCGTCGCCTTCGACCCTGCTCGCTCTCGGGTTCTTCGAGGTGTATCGCAGCACGAATGCCGGCGGATCCTGGACTTCCGTGCTCGAGGACCATTTCGTCAACCACGCCATCGCCTTCGATCCATCCTCGGCGTCGAACTACCTCCTGGGGACTTCAAGCGGGATCTACAGGAGCACGAACGGGGGCGGGGCCTGGCTCCCCTCCAACACCGGCCTCACGGCCACCACCGCCACGCAGGTGACCGTGGATCCGCACCGGCCCGGGGTGTTGTACACGCTGGTGGGCCTGAGTGACCTGTACAAGAGCACCGATGCCGGCGCGACCTGGTCCCGGCTCGGCGGCATCTCCGGCGTCCGCACCTTCGCGTTGGACCCGAAGACGCCGTCGCTCCTCTATGCCGCCACCAACCAGGGCTTCCTCCGCAGCCAGAACGGTGGAGCCACCTGGGTCCTGATCAACGCCGACCAGGCTGGCGGCAACTGGATTGCCATCGACCCGCAGACCCCCTCGACCCTGTATATGTCGAGATTCCCCGGGGGAATCTCCAAGAGCCTGAACGGCGGCATCACCTGGAGCCCGGCCTCGCCGGGCGGGGAAGGATTCGCCCCGCGCATCGTGATGATCGTCCCGAGCGCGCCGCAGACCCTTTTCGCGAGCGACTTCGACAGCGGCCTGTACAAGAGCACCGACGGCGGCGCGACCTGGGCGCTCCTCGACATCGACGGCCTGGAAGAGCAGGCCATCAACACGCTGGCCATCGATCCCAAGAATGCGAACGTGATCTACGCCGCGGTCCAGAACGAGCTCCTCTACAAGAGCGTCAACGGCGGCGCGACCTGGTCTTTCAGTGGGAATGGCATCCCCTTCTTCAACGTGGAAGGAATCGCCATCGATCCCTTCCAGACGTCGCGGCTCTATGCCACCAGCTTCGGGGGAGGGATCGTCCGCAGCACGGATGCGGGCGCGACCTGGCTGCCGTTCAACGACGGGCGGCTCGCGGGCCTCGAGATGGGGGACATCGTCCTCGACCCGGTGAACCCGCACCTCCTGTACGCCTCCTCGGCCGGGGGCGGCGTCCTGGCGCGGGCGGAGCTCCAGGCGAGCGACTCGCTGCAGCTCAACGGCAACCGCTTCCGCGTAAAGATGGGCTGGGCGGCGCAGGGAAACGCCGGACCGGGGTTCACCAAGCCCCTGACCGGCGACACGGGCTATGCCTTCTTCTTCAGCGAATCCAATGTGGAAGTGATGCTCAAGGTGCTCGACGCCTGCGGCTTCAACGGCCACTTCTGGGTCTTCGCCGCCGGCCTGACGAACGTCAGGACCGACATCACCGTGGCCGACTCGGTGACCGGGGCGGTCAAGATCTACCACAGCCCTGCCGGCGAGGCGTTCCAGCCCATCCAGGACACCAGCGCCCTGGCCTGCGGCGGGGGGACAGCCTTCGCTGCGTCGAAGGAGCTGTCCACGGCGGCCGCCGAGCCCGTGCTGCTGAAGGGCGGCCGCTTCCGGGTGACGGCCGAATTCGTCACCGCCCCGGGCGCCACCCCGCTGCCCACCCAGGGCGCGCTGCTCACGGACGACACCGGCTACCTCTGGTTCTTCAACCAGAGCAACGTCGAGGTCTTGATCAAGGTCGTGGACGGCTGCGCGCTGAACGACCGCTTCTGGATCTTCGCCGCCGGCCTGACCGACGTCGAGATGCGGATCACGGTCGAGGACACGAAGACCGGGGCCTCGAAGGTCTACGAAAATACCCGCGGCACGGCCTTCCGGCCGGTCCAGGACACGTCGGCGTTCGAGGGGTGCGGAGGTATCCCGTGATGCGCCGTCCGACGCTCTTCCGCTCGCTCCTGGGATGCTGCCTGGCTCTGGCTCTCGCCTGCCCCGCCCGCGCGGCCCTGAACCGCTGGAGCTCCGGCGGACCCTTCGGCGGCCAGATCCTGGAGCTGGAATTCGATCCGGCCGATCCCGCGATCGTCTACGCCGGCACCTTCGGCGGCGTCTTTCGCAGTGAGGACCACGGCGCGACCTGGACCGCCGCAAGCTCCGGGTTGGCCGATGCCGCGGTCGGCGAGTTCGCGGTCGATCCCGACACCCCGGGGACCCTTTACGTCGTCACGGACAGAGGCGTCCAGAGGAGCCTCGACCGCGGCATTTCCTGGCAGCTCCCGACCCTCACCCTCTTCCCCGACGGCCTGGCACTGGACCCATCCAACCCCAAGACCCTCTACTCCTCCACTTTCGGAACGATCCAGAAGAGCACCAATGGCGGCGCGTCCTGGCTCCCGCGCCAGAAGCTGGGGTCTCGCATCTCCTTCATCGAGATCGATCCGCTGGATCCGGCCGCCATCTTCGCGGCCTCGGACGTCGGGCTGTTCCGGAGCCTCGACGGCGGCTCGACCTGGAACCCGGCCGGGCCGATCGACGCCGAGTTCCTCATCACCCTGGAGATCGATCCCGCCAAGTCCCAGGTCCTTTACGTGGGCACCGAAGACGGCATCTTCAAGAGCACGGACCGGGGCGCGAGCTGGTCGCGCCAGGGGCTGGCCGGCGAGACCATCGAAGACATCGCCATCGATCCCTCGTCGCCTTCGACGCTGCTCGCGCTGTCGAACGGGGTCTACCGCAGCACGAACGCCGGAGCGTCCTGGACCCTGCTCGACGACCGGTTCCTCAACTCCGTGGCCCTCGGGATCGACCCGTCCTCCTCGGCTTGGTTCGTCGGCAGCTCCGACGGGGTCTATAAGAGCACCGATCGGGGCGCGTCCTGGTTCCCCTCCACCGTCGGCATCACGGCCAGCGCCGTCAACGATCTGATCGTGGACCCGCACCGCCCGGGCGTCCTGTACGCGACCGCATCCAACAGCTCGATCTACAAGAGCGGCGATGCCGGCGCCAGTTGGAACCTCCTCCAGGGCATCTCCCTGGTCAACGCGCTGGCCGTCGATCCGAAGACCCCCTCGGTCCTTTACGCGGGCACCGGTAGAGGCCTCTGGCGCAGCCAGGACGCCGGGGCCACCTGGGTACAGGTCAATGCCGCCGAGGGCAACGTCGTCCAGCTCGCCGTGGACCCGGAGAACCCGTCGACGATGTACCTCGGGAAAACCCTCGCAGGAGTCCGGAAGAGCGTGGATGGCGGCCTCAACTGGAGCCCGTCAGGGCCGGACGTGGCGGGGTTCTCGGCACATCTCCTGGTGATCGCCCCGAGCGATCCGCAGACCCTCTTCACCGCCGGATTCCCCGACGGGCTCTTCAAGAGCGCCGACGGCGGCGCGACTTGGGTGGAGATCGGCGGTGGCCTGCCCTCGCAGGAGATCAACACGATCGCCGTCGATCCCCGCGACGCGGACGTGCTCTATGCCGCGCCGAGCGGCGGGCGCATCCACAAGAGCACCGACGGCGGCGCGACCTGGTTCCCCAGCGGCAACGGCCTCACCTTCTCGAGCGTGGAGGGGATCGCCGTCGATCCCTCCGATTCCTCGCGGCTCTACGCTTCCAACTCGGGGCTCGGGGTCTTCCGCAGCACGAACGGCGGCGCATCCTGGACCCGGTTCGACGAGGGGGCGATCCCGGGCATCAGCGTGCAGGACATCGTCATCGACCCGGTGAACCCCTACCTCCTGTACGCCTCCACCTTCGGAGGCGGTGTCCTGGCACGGGCCGACCTCCCGCCGGGGCCGGGCTCCCTGCGCCTGAACGACGGGCGCTTCCTCGTGGCCATGAGCTGGGCCACCGGGCAGGGGGCCGTCGGACGAGGGCACACCCAGGCCCTGACCGGCGACACGGGCTACGCCTGGTTCTTCCAGGAATCGAACGTGGAGGTGCTGCTCAAGGTGCTCGACGGCTGCGGCCTCAACGGCCGCTTCTGGGTCTTTGCCGCCGGGCTGACGGACGTCAGGACCGACATCACCGTGGGTGACATGGAGACCGGAGCGATCAAGATCTACCACAACCCGCCCGGCCAGCCGTTCCAGCCGATCCAGGACACCAGCGCCCTGGCCTGCGCCCCGGGGACCGGTCTTGTGGCGTTGAAGAAGCTGTCCGCGGCCTCCGGGCCCTCCGAACCCATACTGCTGCGCAACGGCCGCTTCCGGGTGACGGCCGAGTTCGCCATCTCCCCGATCGCCGACCACCACCCCGCCCAGGGCGCGCTGCTGACGGACGACGCGGCCTACCTCTGGTTCTTCGACCAGAACAACGTCGAGGTCTTCCTCAAGGTCGTGGACGGCTGCGCCTTGAACGGCCGCTTCTGGGTCTTCGCCGCCGGCCTGACCGACTTGGAGATGCGGATCACGGTCGAGGACACGAAGACCGGCGCGTCGAAGGTCTACACGAATCCCCAGGGCACGGCCTTCCGGCCGGTCCAGGACACGTCGGCGTTCGGGGGGTGCGGCTGAGGAGGACGCCCTTCGCTGCCGGTTTCCGCCCTGTAGCCCCGCTAACTCACCGATACTCGCGCTCCGGGCGGGTGGTTCCTCCCCCCCGGGAGGGGGAGGGTTGGCTCTGGGGGGAGGCTAGGAGGGGGGCGCTCCGCCCTCCCACGATCCTGGGCCCGCGCCACCGAGCGCGGGAGCCATGCTGGTATGGACCACCGACGAGTTCCTACGATCGTGGACTTCGGAGCACCCCCCCTCCTAGCCTCCCCCCGTTTCCAACCACCCCCTCCCAGGGGGGAGGGACCCACCCCTATAGCTCGGACCCGGCCCAACGGGCCGGATGGTAAGCTTGCCGCGTGCGAAACGCCTCTGATGACCTTGATCGGCGCCTGCGCGACAGGGCGGAGGCTCCCGACCGC
>DASUNJ010000211.1:0-5551 GCA_036277235.1 Thermoanaerobaculia bacterium
AGACGGTCCTGACCGCGGTGGAGGAGGACCGGTTCGACAGCGCCGATGGCAACCTGTCGCTCGTCTTCGGCGGCCGTGGAGGCAGCATCGAATGGGCGCGCGTGAACAAGGGCGGCGAGCTCTTCTGGATGTCCGTGGTGACCACCGATCCGACGCCGCTTCGCACCGCGGCGGCCCCCGGCGCCGAAATGAAGGCGGAGCCGACGGCCGCTCCTCGCCCATGGCCGCAATTCCGCGGCCCGCACGCTTCGGGGGTCGGCGACGGCCAGGGCGCGCCCGCGGCCTGGAACATCGCGACCGGCGACGGCGTGCGCTTCAAGACGCCGATTCCGGGCATCGGCCTGTCCAGCCCGATCGTCTGGGGCGACCGGATCTTCCTCACCACCGCGGTGAGCGCCAAGGGTGACACGACCTTCCGCACCGGGCTCTATGGCGATCCCACCTCGGTCGACGATCACTCCGAGCACTCCTTCCGGCTCTACGCCCTCGACGCGGTCACCGGCCGCGTGGCCTGGGAGCGCGAAATCTATCGCGGCGAGCCCAAGGTGGAGCGCCATCTCAAGTCGAGCCTCGCCAATGCCACTCCGGCCACCGACGGCGAGCGCGTCGTCGTGCTCTTCGGCGCGATCGGCAAGCTCGCCGCCTACGATTTCGAGGGCAAGCAGCTCTGGCAGCGCGACATCGGCATCCTCGACTGCAACGATCCGCAATCCGGCAGCGCCGAGTGGGGGCATGCCAGCTCGCCCGTCCTCTATGGCGACCTGGTGCTCGTGCAGGGGGACCGGCGCAAGGACTCCTTCATCGCCGCCTATCGCCTGGCGACGGGCGAGGAAGTCTGGCGGGTGGCGCGCGAGGAGCCCTCCACCTGGGGGACGCCCAACATCCTCCCGGCTCCCTCGGGCGACGAGCTGATCGCCAACGGGCCGACGATCCGCGCCTACGATCCGCGCACCGGCAAGCCGCTGTGGAGCCTGGGGCCGAGCTCCGAGGTGGTCGTCGCCACGCCGGTGATCGGCGACGGTCTGGCGTTCGTGACCGCCGGCTATCCGCCGGTACGCCCGGTCTTCGCCGTACGGCCGGGTCAGCGCGGGGACCTCTCTCTGCCCAAGGGCGAGCGCAGCAGCAAGGCGGTCGCCTGGAGCCATATGCGCGGCGGGACCTACATCCCTTCGCCGATCCTCTACCGCGGCATCCTCTACACCTGCAACAACAACGGCATCCTGACCGCCTACCGCGCGGAAACCGGCGAGCAGCTCTCGATGATCCGGCTGACCGCCACCGCCACCGCATCCTTCTCCGCCTCTCCCATCGCGGCCGACGGCAAGCTCTACTTCGCGAGCGAGACGGGGGACGTCTACATCTTGCGCGCCGGCCCCGAGCCGGAGCTCCTCGGCGTCCAGCCGATGGGGGAGACGGTCATGTCGACGCCCGCGGTCTCCGGCGGCCTGATGGTCGTGCGCACCCTCAACCACGTCTTCGGGCTCGCGCAGCCGGCCGGGGAGCGCCGCGGGGCTCCCTAGGCAAGCCGTCGTTTCTGGGTAGATGCGGAAGTCGACCGTTCTCCAAATCCTCGGCGCCATTGCGCTCGTGGCGGTCCTGGTCGTCTCGGCTCGCGCATTTTTCGCAGCCCGGTCGCACGTGGGCTGTGCCTTGCGTATCCTCGGCGGCGCGCCTCCCGGCGACTCATCGCCGCCGGCGATGTACGGCCGGCTCGCATCCGCCTTCTGGCAGCATCGCGACTTGTACCTGGCTCGCATGCTTGCGCAGGAATGCACCACCGGCTCTCCTGGAGGCATACGCAAGGCGCAGCGCCAGCTCTTTGCCCTTACTGTCGTCAAGACGCGGCTCAGCCCGTCTCAACGCGAGGCGCTGGGGGCCGTTCTCCTGCGGGCGCCCGATGGGGGGCGAGGCCTGACACGCCTGGCACAAGCAGAGTGGGGCCGTCGCCCGGCCGGCCTCAACGAACAGGAGATGACCTGGCTTTTCGTCATCGGCCAGTTGGGGCCGGGTTGCTCGCGGCAGCGAGCCCTCTCCGAGCCGGACCGGCAAGTCTGCGCGAGCCGCTACCAGAGCTTGCTTGCCGAGCTCCCTCGTCTTCAGCCCTCGGCCTCTCAGAAATGACGCCTGACCGGCACCGGCTCGTTTAGGAAGTCTGGCGACACCAACTGATTTTAGGAGGGCGGCCAGGAGCCGTAGTACGGATCTTGCGCGGCCTGCCGCGTGGGCAAGCCGGAAGAGGCTGCCCACAGGACACGGCGAAAGGGAGGTTGCCATGAAGAAGCTGTACGTCGGCACAATTCTCGCGTTGATTCTGCTGTTCGCTCCGACGGCCTTCGCGCAGAGCCCGTGCGGCGGGGTCTGTCAGGCGTACTACCCCTGCGACTACCCCTGTGACCTTTGTGTCGGCGACCCGGGATTGTGGGAGGAGGGTGGTGGCTGCTGGGGTGAGATCCAATCCGCGACCTGCGGCGACATCGGGCAATGTGGTTATGTGCCCTGCAACCCGGAATGGATTTACGACGAGTCCGCAGCGTATCAAGGAGTCAAGCCGCAATTCGAATACGATCCTTGTGACCAGGAGTGGCAATACAATCCCGCGACCCAGCAATACGAGTACGTGGATGTATGTGACTGGAACAACCCATATAAGTGCACCGTCTACGGTATATTCAGATGGGTTCGACACCAGAACAACTGCAGCGGGTCACCGTCGTCCGAGACGTTCTGCCTGTACAACAACAATGGCTCGCAACAATACATCGGCCGATATCCTGGTTACTGGGACGACGCGTGCTGTAACGCTTCGAACATGTGGGATTGCCAAACGTCATTCCCTCAGTGTCCGAATCTGTAGAGGACTGTCCTCCCGGCGCGTTCCCGAGCCATCCTTCCTGGGGCGAGCCGGCGGGTAACAGGAGGAAAGCTATGAAGAACTTTTCCCGCATTGCCCTTTTCGCCAGCATTCTCGCCATAGCCAGCGTTGCAACCGTTGACGCTTGGCCTTCCGAATATGGTACATGTAACATCACCTGTTGGGACGGGGAGCAGTTTGCCCTGTATGACCAGTACGAAAGTACCCTGCAGGCGTGTTGCAACCAAACCTACATTTGTCCTAGCAACGAACCTGCAGCATGGATCACTTGGGATCCGTACGAGGGTTGGCCATATTTCTGCGGCCCATACGCAGAGTAAGGTCTCAGTCAGGCGCTGCGGTGCCTCGTCCCAGCGCCTCGATGAGCTGGCGTCGGAGCGCCTCTTCAGCTTCCTCCAATTGCCTGCCTAGGCGCTGCCGCTCGGCGTCTTCGGACGCGTTGTAGATCTGACCCTCGAGATCGCTGAACCGTGCTACGCCCGCCGCCAGGAGGTTCGCAAGGCTCGCGTCGTCCAGCGCTTCGGCAATGTTCGCCATCAGGCGCTGGCCTGCCCAGCCCGACAGCTTGGCGGTCTCGAGCTGGTCGATGAGCCAGGGCAGCAACCGGTCGTCGTGCCATGGACCGACCAGCTCGTAGAGGGTGAGGTCGGCATCCTCGGCGTGCGATGTGCCCAGGAGCGCCGAGCTCAGGCGTTCCCGGTGCGCGTCGGTGAGGAATGCGGCGAGGATCACCGGATTTACCTCGCGCTCGGGCGTGCCACCGGCGCTGAGAAAATCGACGAACACGTCTTGCAAGCTCTGCGCGTAAAGATCCACCGGGATCTTGCGCTGCTCGGCCTGATGCTCCAACTGCTGGACCGCCCCGCTCAGCACGTCGATCGCTTCCTTGCGGGTCGCCGGGTCTTCTGTGGTCGCCACCAGCCATTCCAGGAACTCCGCGGGGCGGGCTGCGCCGCTCTCCGGGATCTGCGCCAGCGCCTCGATCCGCTCCTGGTAGGCTGCGAGCTCCTCATCGGCCAGCTCCCTGAGACCGGATAGCGCATCCGCCGCGACGTAGCCGTCCGAGCCCCGGCCGTTCTCCGCCTCTCGGGGGTTGAGGAAGACCAGTACGTTGTTGCCGGGCTGCAAACGGTTCTCCGGGTCCTCGTCCGGCATCTGATTGTGGTAGACGGAGATCACCCGTTCCCGGGTGTCGCCCTTGAGGACCGACGAGATGACGATCTCGGTCCGCACCTCCCCGGTGTAGTCCTGCTGCCGCACGGTGACCGACTTGCCGGCGACGCCGAGGACGACCAGGCTGGCCTCTTCGTAGAGACTGTGCAGCGGCTCTTCGGGCGTGAAGATCACGCCGCCGAGAGCCAGGCCCGCGGGCTCGCCGGCGACGATGCTTTCCCACACCCGGGAGGGCACGGTCAGCCCGATCTGCCGCTTCTCTCCGGCCGAGAGCAGGATATTCCCCTGCTGTGCCGCGTCGTGCCCGCCGGCCGTGGCTCGGAGCTCATAGATCCCAGCCGTTACGGAAGCGAAGGAAAACCTTCCCTCGGCGTCCGTCCGCCGGGCGCGCTCCTGCCGGTCGAGCTGGTTGTAGAGCTTGATCTCGGCATCGGGGACCGGCTCTCCGGCTTCGTTGGTGAGCCTGCCGCTCAGGGAGCTGCCGGCATTGCCGGTCCGCTGCGGCCGGTTGCCTTCGGGCCGCTCCCCGGTTCCCTGTTCCGCCGCTGGCGAGACCGGGGCGGCCGGATCGGTCCAAGCGGCTCCGCTGAGCCCGAGGACGGCCGCGACCACAGCGGTCGCGAGCGCCGGCCCCCGCCGGGAGGGGAGCGGATCCGCCGTGACCGGAGGAGGCTCCAGGGTGAGGAGCCGTCCCCAGCCGTCGCGCGTCAGGCGGCCGCAGAGCTTACCCTGGCTGGCCTCGATCACGCCGGCGATCTCGCGCGGCGTGAGCTGCGCGAAGTCGTACACGGACTTGTCGCACTGCAGGCAATGGCGTCTGCGTCCGTCGCCGTGCATCGCCTCCCAGGAACTGGAGCAAGGGGATGCAACCTGAAGGCGTTGCAGCTTGTCTTTTCTCGTCGACATGGCGGCTCCTCCCACGGTGGCGAGGTGGCAAAATACCCACCGTCTATCCACTTAGACACCTCTCGCCCCGTTTTCGATCCCGGCCAGGCCCGAACAAGCAGTGCAGATCGCGTGTCCCCTTTATGCGCTGTTGCGCACCTTAGTATCTAGAGGTGATCGTTCCAGCCTCAAGGAGGAAAGTTGCCATGAAGAGAATCATCGTTCGTTGCGCCGTTCTCGCGTTGTTCCTCGCCGCCCTTCCCCTGACAGCTCAGAGCGGGGCCTGGACCGCCGTCGGCTCCACCGGGACCGTCGACGAGGCGTCTCTCGCGATCCATTCTGTCAACACGAACAATCTCACCTTCCTGGGGGCGTCAACGGGTTCCATCGTCGCGCGCTACAACGTCACCAACACTTTCGGCGGCGGCATCACCGATGCGCCACCCTGGACCACGCTGCAGATGTCTTACTTCGACATCGCTGCTACAAGCTCGGTCTCCGCAACCCTCCTCCGGTTGAACAACTGCAGCAACGTGCTCAACGTCATTTGCGGTGTCGCCAGCATCGATGCCGCTGCGCCGGCGTGCGTGTCCTGCAACTTCCCCGCAGGGTCGATCAATT
>DASUNJ010000212.1:0-3408 GCA_036277235.1 Thermoanaerobaculia bacterium
GGGTCCCGCCCGCCGGCCCGATCCCTACCCGGAGCTGAGCCCGACCGGCATCTGCGACCTGCAGCACATTCACGACGAGGTGCAGCCGCTCCTCAAGGCCGCGGCCGTTCGCGAGACCCTGGAGCGCCTGGGAGGGATCAAGGTCGACACCGAGAACACCCACCTGATCGCGGGCGCGCCCTGGGGCTACCGCCTGCGCACCCAGCTCCACACGGACGTGGACCCGATGACCAACGGCGTCCGGATCGGCTACTACGCCCGCGGTACCAAGGACTTGATCCCGGTTGCCCGCTGCCCGCTGCTGGTCCCCGAGCTGGAGGCCTTCCTGCCGGAGCTGAGGGACCAGCTGACCGCCGGCAGCCCGACGCGGCTCGACGTGGCCTCGGGAGACGGCGGAGAGGTCACGGTTTCGCCCACCCTCGCCGGGCTGCCGCACGGAGAGGTCACTCTTCAGGTCGGGGACCTCAACTACGCGTACGACGCGCGCACCTTCTTCCAGGGGCACCGCGGCCTGCTCGAGCGGCTCGTCGAGACGGTGGTGGGCGAGTGGGAGGGCGAGACGGCCTTCGACCTTTACGGCGGCGTGGGCCTGTTCGCCCTGGCGCTGGCCAAGCGCTACCGCAAGGTGGTCACGGTCGAGGGGGACACGCAATCGGCCCGCTACGCCCGGATGAACGCCCGGCGCAACAAGCTGACCAACGTCGAGGTGGTGGCCCGGGCCGTGGAGACCTGGATTCCCGAGCTCCCGGAGGGCGTGGACCGGGTGGTGGTCGATCCCCCGCGGGGGGGGCTGTCGCCCAAGGTGCCGCGGATCCTCCTGGAGCGGCGGCCGAAGCGGCTGACCTATCTCTCCTGCCATCCCGCCACCCTGGCGCGGGACCTGCGCCTCCTCAAGGAGGCCTACCGCATCGAGAGCATCGCGCTGATCGACCTCTTCCCGCAGACCGGACACATGGAGGCGCTCGTGCAGATGGTGCTGGAGCCGTGATCGCTCGGCTTCGAGCCACGGTCGCTCGGCCTGTAGCGATGATCGCCTGACTTCGAGCCGCGATCGCTCGGTCCCAAGCAGCGGTCGCTCGGCCTGGAGCCACGATCGCTCGGTCCCTAGCCACGATGGCTAGGCCTGAAGCCACGATGGCTAAGCCTTGAGCGACGGCCGCTCGGTCCCAAGCCACGGTCGCTTGGCCCGAAGCGATGACCGCTCGGCTTTGAGCGGTGTCCGCCGGGCTTTCAGCAAGGCGCGCTGAATTGGGAGCGAGGGCTCCCCGTGTGAGAAGATCCTCCCGACGCTCAGGAGATCTCATGCCCCGCCGTTACGAGGCTCTGCTCGAGCCCACGACCCTGCCTGTCCGCCCCGCCGTCGCTCTCCGTACCGCCTTGCGGCGGGGGTATGGACGCGAAGACCTGCGCGCCGACCTCCTGGCCGGCATCGTCGTGGGGATCGTGGCTCTTCCTCTTTCCATGGCCCTCGCGGTGGCCTCGGGAGTGGCTCCGCAGCACGGTCTCTATACGGCGATCATCGCCGGCTCGGTGATTGCGGCCCTGGGAGGGTCCACCGTCCAGGTCTCGGGTCCGACCGCGGCGTTCGTGGTTCTCCTCGCTCCGATCTCGGCGCAATTCGGGCTCGGGGGGCTGGCGCTCGCGAGCCTGATGGCCGGGCTCATCCTGGTGCTCATGGGCACGCTCCGGCTGGGCGGCCTGATCCAGTTCGTGCCCTATCCGGTCACCACCGGGTTCACGGCGGGCATCGCCGTGGTCATTGCCACGCTTCAGCTGAAGGACTTCCTGGGTCTCACGACCGGGCCGATGCCGGAGACCTGGCTGGAGCGGGTGGGGGTGCTGGCCCGGGCGCTGCCGACCGTGGAGTGGGACGATCTCGCGGTGGGCGCGTTCACCCTGGCCGTCCTCTTGCTCTGGCCCAGGGTGACGAAGAAGGTCCCGGCGCCGCTGGTCGCGCTGGGGATCGCCGGAGGGGCGGCGTTCCTGGCGGCGAGCCTGCTGCCCGGCTTCGAGGTGGCGACGATCCGCAGCCGGTTCGGGAGCATCCCCCAGGTTCCGCCGCTTCCCGTCCTCCCCTGGAACCTGCCGGGCGGGGACGGCCAGCCCCTGGGCCTGTCGTTCGGGCTGCTGCGCGACCTCCTCCCGTCGGCCTTCGCCATCGCCATGCTGGGCGCGATCGAGTCGCTGCTCTCGGCGGTGGTGGCCGACGGCATGACCGGCGGCTCGCACGATCCGGACGCCGAGCTGCTGGCCCAGGGCACGGGCAACATCCTGTCGCCGTTCTTCGGCGGCATCGCCGCGACCGGGGCGCTCGCCCGCACGGCGACCAACATCCGCTCGGGCGCCCGCACTCCCTTCGCCGGGATCTTCCACTCGGCCTTCGTGTTGCTGGCGGTACTGCTGCTGGCGTCGGCGCTCGGCTATCTTCCCATGGCCTCGCTCGCCGCCCTGCTCCTGCTGGTGGCGTGGAACATGAGCGAGGTCAAGCACTTCGCCCATGCCCTGCGGGTGGCGCCGAAGAGCGACGTGGCGGTCCTGCTCCTCTGTTTCGGCCTGACGGTGATCTTCGACATGGTGGTGTCGGTGACCGTGGGAGTCGTCCTGGCCGCGCTCCTCTTCATGCGCCGGATGGCTGAGGTCTCGAACGTCCGGCTGGTGGACCAGCACCCCCTCGTAAAGGGGCTGCCCAGGGACGTGCTGGTCTACGAAGTGGCGGGCCCGCTTTTCTTCGGGGCGGCACAGAAGGCCATGTCCGCGCTCCAGCGGGTGCCCACGGGGATCAGCGCCGTGCTCCTGGACCTCTCTGCCGTCCCGGTCATGGACGCCACCGGCCTCGTGGCCCTGGAGGGGACGGTGGAGCGTCTCCAGAAGATGGGGATCTACGTGATCCTCGCCGGCGTGCAGATGCAGCCCATGCGCGTGCTCGCCAAGTCGGGCATCCACAAGCGGCGGGACAGGATCGCCGTCTACGGCTCCATGGAGCGGGCGGTGGCTGCAGCTCGGGAGAAGTCGCGCATCGGACAGGTGTTAGGATAGACCTCCCTATAACTCCGTAGGAGGCTCAGCTATGAAGGTCGCCTTCCTCAAGCCGCCGATCGGCGGCATCCTCGGTCTGGAGATGCTCACCTTCGTCGAGCCGCTCGGTCCGATCTCCATCGCGGGCGGGCTGGAGGCCGAAGGGCACGAGTGCCGGATCTTCGACCTCCGGATCGAGGGGGAGGAGCACGGCATCGACCTCTGCCGCCGCTTCGCTCCCGACGTGGTCGGCCTCCAGTGCAACTTCACCACGGAGCGCTTCCGCACCCTGCGGATCGCGGAGCGCCTGCGGCGGGAGCTGCCCGAGGCGTTCGTGGTGCTCGGCGGGCACGACGCCTCCCGCGAGCCTGGCTGGTTCCAGCACCCGGCGAT
>DASUNJ010000213.1:0-24080 GCA_036277235.1 Thermoanaerobaculia bacterium
CCTCGATCGCCCTGGAGCCGACCTTCTCGAACCAGCGCGCCAAGGCCATGCTCCTGGCGAAGCAGAACAAGTTCAAGGACGCCGTGACCTGGGGCGAAAAGGCCCTGGCCGCCGGAAAGGCAGCGGCCCAGGCGCCACCGCCGCAGCAGGTGGCGGACCTGGAGACGAACCTGGCGGATTGGAAGAAGAAGGGCTAGCGCATCAATGGCTCCCGGGGCGGCCGCCAGCCGGCCCGGGAGCTCCACCCGCCTGCTCCCTGGTTCAACCCCTCTCCCAACTCCTCTCAATGCGGTTTTACCATAATGGAATTTATTTCCCTTATGGCTAAACGCGCGGTCGCTCTCCATCGTATGTACATGTCACTCGGACCAATTTCGGACCGGGAGATCCTCCCCTGAAGGGGAAGGAGGTTGAGATGGCGAACGAGTGGCTGTACATGAACACGGTGAACGGATGGGACAAGATGGACGTGGCGGTGACCGCCAACGCGGAGAAGGTGCCGGAGCTGGAGGTCAACCTCGGCGGCCTGCGGACTCGGTCGCAGCGGGCTCGCCAGCTGTTCGCGCAGCAGGCGGCGCTGACTGCGGCGAAGCAGGAGGTCACGAAGGAGCTGCAGCAGGTGATCCAGGAGGGAAACGCTCGGGTGAAGTTCCTCCGGGAGGGTCTCAAGGCCTACCTCGGGAAGGACAACGAGAAGCTGATCGAGTTCGGGGTGATGCCGTTCCGCGGCCTCGTCCGGAGAGTGGCGCCGAAGCCCCCGCTGCCCGAGACGGTCGCTCCCTCGGACCTGACTCCTGATTCTGTGAAGTAGCCTATCTACCGGGGCGCGCGCTGCCAATCGCGCCCCGCCTTTTCCCCGCCAGTCATTCCTTCGAATCCAATCCGAGATCCATACCGGCTTGCGAGACTGGCAGCAGGCGCTATCCTTGCCTTACCGTCGCCTTACCGGCGCGGAGACAAGGAGGTCAGGTTGGGTTCCCAGGCATTTTCGGTTCGGCTCTCGACGAAGGCCAGCTCATCGTCCCCAAGGAGATCCGGCAGCGGCACGGCTGGACGGACGGAATGGAGCTCGTCCTCGAAGAGCGGGGAGACGGCGTCCTGGTGCGCCCGGCCTGGAAGTTGCCCCGGGAGTCTCAGCAGTTGGGAACCCTGTTGCTCAATCCGCAGGTCCGACTTGAAAGACCTCACGCGCTAAGCGTTCGATCTCCTGAACGTCAATCCCTCGGTTGCCGGATTTCTCAGTAGACCAAACGAGGATACCGGCTGGGCCTCCGCCCTCTGTCCAGGGAAGAATTCCATGTTCCGCGTACCACGCCTTTTTCGCCTCCCAGTCTGCACGGTATCTAAAGCGGTCTAACATTCCGAGGTGTTCCCAGTACACTGTTGGCTTGCCACTGATCCGGATCGTGAAATCCGGTTTCCTCGGCAGCTCACCTTCGAAGACGAGCTCCTTCTCGTAGACGTAGGAGAGGTTCAGACGCTTCAAAGTGTCTGCAACTATCACTTCGGACTTCGATATAACCATGTCGCCATTTGAAGTCCGGTGTACGTGGGAGCCATCCAGGGTCTTGCCATCAGCGGTCTCAAAGGGTTCGGGAGCCCGAAATAGACAAGTCAGCCGACTTAGAGTCTCAGATCTCGCTAGGCTACCTAAGCCCCGTAGGGCAAGCGGGTCGCCTTGGATAAAAATTGCAGTCCTCTGGCGGTGTCGCGTGAGTGCGGCGTAAAGAAGCTCGGGAGAGAGCAGCGAGCATGGATTCGGTATGATGACTAACGTCTCAGTGAATTGTGAGCCCTGCGCCTTGTGAACTGTGACGGCGTAGGCAAGCTCCAAGGGATCTGCGTACTCCCCCTCTTTATTCAGATCCGATTCCCAGAAAGTAAATTGGAGTCCTGCTTGAGTGGAAAACTCTACCTTCAGCCCGCTGGGTTTTCGATTTTCCCGAGCCGCCCAGTGCACGACCATCCCTATTTCACCATTGGCTATCTCGCCGTCGCAGTTCTTCTTCTCGGCCACACAGTAGGCAGTATGGCGGTGGTTCACAACACACATCACCTTATCAAAAAAGAGGATTTCATCTGTGCCCATGGGTGCGGGAAGTCTCCGGGATCTGTGAGCAATCGAAGCGTCTCCCGCGCGCCATGTTCGACGGATGGTCCTGTTCAGCTCTGCCACTCCTCCGAGGCGCGAGCGGACCGGCGTCAGAATTTGCCATTTCTCGGCTCCGGAGCCTCCTGAGCCAAAGGCGAAAGATGGTCGATCATTGTAGACTGTTGTTGCTCCAAGCGATTTTCTTAAAGCATTAGCGTCCAAGGGAGTGATCCCGAGCTGATCAGCAAGATAGTGGACTAACTTCGTACTAAGGTCCTCCTCGTCGGTCCACGAAATAATCTTTACCGTGCCATCGTCGTGCCCTGACAACACTCTGGCAAATGACTCGTCGGCCGCCGGGGAGACCTGATCGATGGAAAACCAAGAGGCCAATGCTAGATCGTCACGGCTCGCACCCGATGGGTTCGCAGTGCCCGTGTTTGGTTCAAGACGCTGCCGAAGGCTTAGCGTGAGCTCAGCTATCCCGCCACCGCCTTTTTCCTCGCCTTCCTGTGACTCACGTAAGTAGTGTACCAAGTCGAAGAATGGACGCCCTGCCCCAATTGGGGGTAACTGACGTGGATCACCGCAGAGGATGATGCGCTCAACTCCCTCCAAGGCGTCCAAGAGCGCAGCCAGCATTTCCTCCGTAAGCATGGAGGCTTCGTCGACCACTACCGTCGCATAACCTCGTTCCCGCTGTTCCTCCGGCTTCATTCGATAGCCACGCTCGTAATGCCAACGGCCCGAGGCACGCAGGAACTGTGCGAGAGTCAACGCCCTTGCCCCAACTTTGTCACCAAGTTGCACTCGTGCCTTGCCTGTTGGCGCGAGTAGCAACACACCTCTAGGCTGCACCTCTGGATGCATACAAAGGGCCTTCAGCATTGTGGTCTTTCCCGAGCCTGCGGGCCCGACCAGCGCCGCGATTCGCGAGCGTGCTAGGATCTTGAGGGCTACCGCTTTTTCAGTAAGTGCGGCTTCCTCGTCCAAGGCAAGAGGGCTAGTTGAATGATCGATTGCGCGATCGATTTCTGCGCGCCAATCCCAAGTGGCTTCTATTGGCCCCCTTGCCATTCGCGAGTATACTTCACTAGAGATGCGGCGACTTGCTCCCGCCAAACGGGCGAGCTGCCATCCACGATCCGTGGCACCGGCGAGAGGCGTTTCTAGAAGGGCCGGGGGAAATCCGTCGGTGGCGAGCTCAAAAAGGTCAGAATTAGGAACGCACTCGGGATCAAGGTTCAGTTCGGCTAGTCGCCGGCGCAAGCCTTGTTCATCCATCAAGGTATGGCCCTTCTCAGCAGCCTGCTCAAGGAGGTATGTACAGGCGGCACGGACACGCCTATCATCCACGGCCTCAGTGGTCTGATCTGGTAGAGGATCAGCCTCTAATACAGCTCGGGCGGCAGCAGTGCGAGGGAAGAGTCCTCGATCTACGATCTGTAGACTGATAGCGCCTAGTCTTCCCCTGTCTAGCTCGTAGAGGAGGTATGGGTTCTCAAGCAGTTCTCTATCAGAAATGGTCCACCCCTCCGCAGCTCTCTGCTTGTTATCAAACAGCCTGCGAGCTTGGGCGGTTGTAAGCTCAAACCTGGCAAGCATCTTCAGCAACTGGAATCGTTGTGGATCACTTGTGACCCGCTCCCATGCCTTGCGAGCCATTCGGCCGACGAGATCGTTTGCCACCCCCTGGCCGTTAGTAGCCTCGGTAATGGCTTCCGCAATTGCAGGCCAAGGGTCCATAGCAGGATCCGCTAGAGATTCGGTGACTCGATAGGCGATTAGGGCACCACGCTCTAAGCCTGCCGCAGATAAGACTGAACCTATGCCTGGGTACGGCCCCCGCAAAGTCCAAGCATCCCCGATTCGGTCTGAAAGCCACGCTGCGACTGTCTCCCATGGTCCAGATATGACACCAGGCAACAAATCTACAACCCGAGCCATCTCAAGGAGAGCTGCTATGGCTCCATCATGCCCGACGTGCTCTGAGACATTCGAGAACTCCTCGAAATGGTCAGATGGAGCATGGGCTACGAAGCTCGAAAGATCCTCACCCGCGAGACGTTTGTCCGCTAACAATTGCTGGTATGGTAAGAGAAAACCTTCCTTGAAGTCCGGCCGGATGGAGTGGCCAACGGCATGCTCCCACATCACCGATCTCAGCGGCCAGTTCTTGGAGTCACCCTCATAAGACCATTCGTCAGATGCCTCTACGTTAGTTACCAAGCCAGCCCCGATCAAGACGCGCGCACCAGGCAGATGGTCTTCCAAAAGCGGTACATCCTTCGCGTACACCAGCGCCAGAGACGCGCGCGCACGGATCGCCGAGAAGAATGCATCTAGTAGAGCTCGCTGGTTGCGATGGTCCTGCACCCACTCTGAGCTCCAACCCATCAACTTGTCCGCTCTGTCTTCAAGGGATGGATCGTACGAGATCCCCCACTGCCGAGTGATCTCCTCAATCGATTCACGGCGGGTCCAGCGATAGGGAACTGCTTCGAAGCTATATGGCGGCATCCGATGCACGGTAGGACGGAAGTGTCCGTGGGTTTCTCGATTGCGCTTGCTGCGCGCATAGGCATGGGTGCGTGTAACGGAAAATGGCTTTGCGCGCATGAACCCTGCTCGTTCGAAAACGCACGGGGGGACATCTTCTTGACTTGCCTGACCGGGCCATGGCTGGCCTGCGACATCCTCTTCCCGATCGGTGTCTTTCTTTTCTTTGATGCTTTTAAGGATCGTACAGGCGTGGTTTGCACCCGGAGCCGAACACACCTTTCCGGTCCAGTCCGTATCGTGCCATGCCACTCGCACGGACAAGTGGGCCAGTGGAAGCTCTTTCATTCCCTGAGTTGTCATCACCTGAAGCCTCCGTAAGCATTTCGCTAATTATATGCTACTGCTTTGCCGCATTCATGCCTTGACACAGTCCTCCTCAAAGAGTGGCCCACCTGAAAGCTCTTCGGGGGGTGGCTAGGCGGTATGGCGGTATCGCTCCGGCCTGAGAGCCGAGCCTCACCCGAGGGCCCTGAGCATCTCGGAGCCATTCTGAAAATCTCCGAGCCGCTCTGAGCGGCTGAGAAGGATTCCCAGGTGGCTCAGAGCCATTCTGAGCGCCTCAGAATCATTCTGAAGTCCTTCGGAACGGCTCCGAACGGCCAAGGAGCCGCTCTGAGATCCTGAGAGCGGCTCCGAAATTCTCAGAGCTGCTCCGAGCGGCTCAGAATCGTTCCGAGGCAGCTCGAAGGCATTCTCAGCGGCTCAGAATCATTCTGAAGTGGCTCGGAGCCATTCTAAGGATCTCAGAATGATTCTGAAGTCCCTCGAAGCCGTTCTGAGCGCCTGAGAACGGCTCTGAAGTCCTTCGGAGCGGCTCCAAGCGGCTGAGAATGGCTCCGAAACTTCAGAATGGCTCGGAACTTGACCAAGCCGCGCGGTTGGATCTTGCCCAGGCGTGCTTTTCCTGGGAGTTCCTCATGCCCCTGCGGGGCACCCGAAGATTGGGGAAAAATGTCGCACAGCGCCCTTTTTCGGAGCAGCGCTGGCGTACCCGCCGGCTTGTCCGGAGAAATCGGCGGAACGCCGGCAATTGTTGCCGTCTCCTTCAGAAGGCCGGCGAGACGCCGGCGCTCCCAGTGAAAGCCCTATCGGATCGCGGGCTCCCGGGCGGCAGCGAGCCAGCCGGGGAGATCCACCACCCGCTCGAGACAGGCGAGCGGCTCGAACCGCTGAAGATCCTCCCGGCAGTGCGAGCCGGTACAGACGCCGATGCCCCCGGTCCCAGCGTTTATCGCCATCTCCAGGTCGAAGGTCGTGTCCCCGATCATCAGCGCCTCGGCCGGCCGGACTCCCAGATCGTTCAGGATGTCGAGGAGCATCTGCGGATGGGGTTTGGAGAAGGCCTCGTCGGCCGTTCTCGTCGAGTGGAAGAGACTGGCCAAGCCGGTCTGCTCCAGAGAAAAATCCAGCCCCCGCCGGCTCTTGCCCGTGGCCACCGCCAGGAGATAGCCCTCCTGCGAGAGATCGCGGAGCATCGTCTCGACCCCGGCGAAGAGCACCGGCGTGTCGCGGAAGGTCCGATGCCAATGCCGGCGGTAGGACTCGATGATGGTCTCGAAGAGTGCGTCGTCACAGCCGGGGACCAGGACCTCGACCGTTTCCCGCAGGCCGAGCCCGATCGTGCCGCGGATCGTCTGCTCGGGCAGCTCGCCCAATTCCAGCTCCCGGATCACCGCCTGGGTGCAGGCGACGATTGTCCCCACCGAGTCCATAAGAGTGCCATCCCAGTCGAAGACGAGAAGACGCGGAGGGTTCAACTGACGAGGCCTCCCGGCCCGAAGGGGGTGAAGACCGCCCCGCCCACGACCGAGTCGTCGAGCCCGGGGGTGAAGCCCGCCCGTTGCGGCATGATGATCCGGCGCTCGACCCAGGTGCCGGGCGGGACCGCGGCGCCGAAGCCGAGGATCGACTCGCGCACCACGCTCCCCTTGCCGACCCGCGATCCGGGCAGCAGGACCGACCTCTCGACCACCGCGCCCTCGCCTACTTTCGCGCCGGCCTCGATCGCGGAGCGCCGGACCCGGGCGCCGGGCTCCACCACGGCCTCCGGCGAGATCCAGGCCTGCCGCCAGAGCCGCTCCGGCCAGCCAGCCCGCGCCCAGTCGATCACCCCTTCGAGGAAGCGCTGCGGCGTCCCGAGGTCGTGCCATTGCCGCGTCGTGACCAGCGACGTCAGCTTCCCCTCGGGCTCGGCCAGCAACGGAATGTAGAGGCCGTGGACGATGTCCGACCTCCCCGGGCCGACCCGCTCCAGGAGCCGGGGCGAAATCACGTGGGCGCCGGCGAAGACGTACCGCCGGACCACCTCTCCCCTCTCCGGATCGTTGGGGCGGAACGACAGGATGCGGCCGGTCCCGTCGATGCCCACGCCGCCGCCGAAGTCTGCGGGCGGAGCCTGGGCCGTGAACAGGAGAGCGGCCTGAGCGCTGTCCGCCTGGAACCGCCGGATCAGCTTCTTGAGAGGCCAGCGGCAGAGGCTGTCGCCGTTGATCAGAAGGATCATGTCGGCTCCGGCGAGGAACTCCTTGAGCGGATGGAGCGCGCCCAGGGTGCCCAGCAGCTCGGGCTCTTCGGAGTAGACGAGCGGCATGCCGGCGAAGCTGTCGCCGAAGCGCTGCCGGATCTGGTCTCCTCGGTGGTGGAGGTTGACCGCCGCGGCCTCGCAGCCGACCTCGGCGAGCTGCTGCAGGGTGTGCCCGAGGATGGGCAGCCCGGTGACGGGCAGCAGGGGCTTGGGGGCGACGTCCGTCAACGGCCGCAGCCGCGTGCCGAGCCCCGCCGCCAACACCAGGGCCCTCAGACGACTCCCTTGCATGGGTGTCAGCGGTCCCCGAAGACCATCTCGGGAGGCGCGTCCGGATGCTGCTTCAGGTAGTCCTCATAGAGACGGAGGTAGGAGCGCCGCTCGCCTTTCTCGGGATCGAAGCCGCAGCGTTTCGCTACGACGTCCGCGCGTTCACCCTCGAACTCGGCGAAGTCCCCGATCGGAGTATGGTCGAGGGCGATGGTCACGCCGCCGAGCTGCCACTCCTCCCGCATCTTCTGGTAGCGGCGGACGGCGGCGAAGCCGAGGTTTTCGAGCAGCGCCCGCGCCTGCTCGGCGCTCTCGACCTCGATCTCGTGCTCCTGCCGGATCTTGAGGTTCCCCTCCAGCCGCATCGGTCCCTTGTAGGTGAGGCGGGCTTTCCCGCCGTCGGTGCGGAGCCGCAGGATCTTGCCCTCCTTCATCAGCTCGGTGCCGCGGTCGAGGATCCAGTTGTCCTCGAACGCGGAAGGTCCCTTCCGCTCGGCTTCCAGCTCGATCAGTCGATCGCGGAGCTTGTCCAGCTCCACGTTCGGAAACTTGATCTCGCGCTCCAGATTGTCCTTGCTCCTCATAGCTCGCCCAGGCGATCCAGCAACCGCGCCACGGAGCGGATCCCGTTGTAGAAGTGGCTGATGTTGAACTTTTCGTTGGGGGAGTGCAGCCCGTCGTCGTGCAGGCCGAAGCCGAGCAGCAGCACCGGCGCGTTCAGCACCGAGGCGAAGGTGGCGACGATCGGGATCGAGCCTCCCTCGCGGATGCGCACCGGCCGCGCTCCCCAGACCTCCTGCATGGCATCCATGGCGGCCTCGACGATCGGCCCCTGCGCCTCGACCACCACCGGATCGGCCCCGTGCAGGGACTCCACCTCGACCTTCACCCCCGTCGGAGCGATCGAACGGACGTAGTCGGTGAACAGCTTCGCGATCTTCTTGGGCTCCTGGTCGGGCACCAGCCGCATGGAGACCTTGGCGCCGCCCCAGGACGGCAGCACCGTCTTGGCGCCCTTGCCCATGTAGCCGCCGAAGATGCCGTTGACGTCGCAGGTCGGCCGCGCCCAGGTGCGCTCGCGGGTGGAGTAGGTCTCCTCGCCGAACAGCTCGGGCACGCCGAGCTCGGCCTGGTACTCTTTCTCGTCGAACGGCAGGGCCCCGAACTCCTTGCGCTCCCACTCTTCCAGAGGCCGCACGTCGTCATAGAAGCCCGGGATCAGGATGCGTCCGGTCTTCTCATCCTGCAGCTTGGAGATGATCAGGGCGAGGGCGTTGAGCGGATTGCGCACCGCGCCGCCGAAAGTACCGGAGTGCAGGTCCTTGTTCGGGCCGGTGACCTTGATCTCCATGTAGGCGAGCCCCTTGAGGCCGTAGATCAAGGACGGCTGGCCGGGCGCATAGAGGGAGGTGTCGGAGACCACGACGCAGTCGCACTTGAGGCGCTTGCCCCCGTCCTTGCGGACGTACTCGTCGATGGCGTGCCCGCCCGCCTCTTCCTCGCCCTCGACCAGGAACTTGACGTTCACCGGCAGCTTGCCGCGCTCGGCCAGCAACGCAGCGACGCCCTTCAGGTGGGTGTACGACTGCCCCTTGTCGTCCGTCGAGCCGCGGGCGACCAGCTTGTCCCCCTCGACCGTGGGCTCGAACGGCGGGTTGCGCCAGAGCTCGACCGGATCGACCGGCTGCACGTCGTAATGTCCATAGAAAAGGACCGTCGGCTTGCCCGGCGCGCCGAGCCACTCGCCGTAGACGAGGGGATGGCCGTCGGTCTCGATGCGCTCGGCCGTGAGGCCCGCGTCGCGCATCTTGCCCAGCAGGAACTCGCTCGCCCGCCACACGTCGTCGCGATAGGCCGGATCGGTCGAGATCGAGGGAATCCGGATGTAGTCCTTCAGCTCTTCGAGGTAGCCTTCCTTCTCGGCCTCGATGCGATCGAGCACGTCCTGTGAACTGTTTGCCACGTCTCAGCCCTCCTCTTCACTCGGCGGGAGTCTAGCAGAGTCAAATGCCCGGCTGGCCAAGCGGCGGAGGTTCACGCCGTTGACGACGAAGTGCCCGATCACCGGCGCCAGAAGGTTGCCGCGCCATTCCATCAGCCCTCCGAACAGCCCCCCTGCCACGACCGCGAACAGGGTCCAGACGCGGAACGCGCGCCCGGGTCCGGTGTGGAGCACCGCGAACAGCACGGTCGCGGCGAGCCATCCCCACTGCCCCTGCACCGCGCCGCGGAAGAACAGCTCCTCGGCGAAGCCCGAGAGCACGGCGAGCGAGACCGCCTCCGCGGCGGTCAGAGGACCCAGCACCGCGGCGAGCTGCTCCTCGAGCTGCCGCGCCAAGGGGAAGATCCGCTCGCCGGCCCACCAGAGCCCGAGGAGCAGCGACCCCGAACCGATCCCGAGCAGCAGGTCGATCCACCAGCCCTCGCGGTCGAGGAACAGGCCGAGGGGGATCGGACCGTCGATGCGGAACCCGATCCACAGGATGCCCGCCACGGCCATCAGCAGGTAGATCACCCAGCCGAGGCGGTAGAGGCGCCCCGGCTCGGAAGGGGTTGGGGACAGCGGCTGCAACGACCCTACTCGTCGAACTTCTTGCCCGTCTTGTTCCAGTCGGAGAGGAAGCGCTCCAGGCCGGAGTCGGTCAGCGGGTGCTTGTAGAGCTGCTCCAGCACCTTGAACGGCAGCGTGGCCACGTCCGCCCCGAGCTGCGCGGACTGGACGATGTGCACCGGGTGGCGCACCGAGGCGACCAGCACCTTGGTGTCGAAGTCATAGGCGCGGTAGATGGTCACGACCTGGTCGATGAGGAGCATGCCGTCCTCGGCCACGTCGTCCAGCCGCCCGATGAACGGAGAGATGTAGGCCGCGCCGGCCTTGGCCGCGAGCAGGGCCTGGGCCGCGGAGAAGCAGAGGGTCACGTTGCAGCGGATCCCCTCCTTGAGGAGCTCGCGCACGGCGCGCAGCCCCGCGGGGGTCAGCGGCACCTTGACGATTACGTTCTCGGCCAGCCCGGCCAAGCGCCGGCCCTGCTCCATCATCTCGTCGAATTCGGTCGCCAGCACCTCGCCCGACACGGGGCCGGGCACCAGGCGAGCGATTTCCTGGACGGTCTGGAGGTAAGGCCGGCCCATCTTCGCGATCAGGGTCGGGTTGGTGGTGATGCCGTCGACCATGCCCCATTCGAGGCCGGTCTCGATTTCCTTGATGTCCGCGGTATCGAGAAAGAATTCCATCTGTCCCCTCCCTAGTGAACCGTCTCCGGCCCTTCGTCGTCGTCATCCAAAGGCTCGTCCTCGTCCAGGTCCTCCTCGGGCGCGGCTTCCAGCTCGAGCTCGGGCGTGAAGACCTCGGCCAACGGATCGTCGTCGCCGCCATTCCCTTCCATGCCCTCGGTAGCCTCGACGAGGACTTCCTCCTCGCGCTCCACCTTCGCGATGGCGACGAGACGGTCCTCGCCGTAGAGGTTCATGAGCCGGACCCCCTGGGTCGAGCGGCCCACGAGGCGCACCCCCGAGACGTTGATGCGGATGATCATTCCGTCCTGGGTGATGAGCATCAGGCCGTCGCTGTCGGTCACGAAGCGGGCGCCGACGACCTCGCCGGTCTTGGGGGTCACCTTGAGGTTGATGATGCCCATGCCGCCGCGGTTCTGCTTGCGGTAGTCCTCGATCGGCGTGCGCTTGCCGTAGCCGCGCTCGGTGACCGTGAGAATCTCGCCGTGCGGGTCGAGCGCCTCCATGCCCACCACCCGGTCGCCCTCGCGCAGGGTGATGCCCCGCACGCCATAAGTCGCTCGACCCATGGGACGCGTGTCGCTCTCCGGAAAGCGGACGGAGTAGCCCTTGGCGGTCGCCAGGAGGATGTCCTTGGTGCCGTCCGTCTCGCGCACGGCGAGCACCTTGTCCCCCTCGTCGATGTTGATGCCGATGATGCCGCCCACCCGCGGGTTCGCATAGGCCGAGAGCGCGGTCTTCTTGACCGTGCCGTTCGCCGTACAGAACACGAGATAGCGGTCCTCGGGGAAGGTGCGCACGGACACGGTGGTCGCGACCCGCTCCTTCGCCTCCAGGTTGAGGAGGTTCACGATCGCCTTGCCGCGCGCCGCCGGGCCGGCTTCCGGGATCTCGTGCACCTTGAGCCAGTGCACGCGGCCGCTTTCGGTGAAAGCCAGGATGTAGCTGTGCGCCGAGGCGACGTACAGGTGCTCGACGAAGTCGTCCTCCCGCGTGGCCATGCCGGTGCGGCCACGGCCGCCGCGGTTCTGGGCGCGGTAGAGGGTCAGCGGCGAGCGCTTCACATAGCCGGTCTTGGTGACCGTGATCACCATGGGCTCGTCCGCGATCATGTCCTCGATCGAGATGTCGAGCATCTCGGGGATGATCTCGGTCCGTCGCTTGTCGCCGTAGGACTCCTTGAGCTCGCCGAGCTCGGTTTTGATCTCTTCCAGCACCAGTTGATCGGAGCCTAGGATCGCGCGCAGCCGTTCGATCGTGATCATCAGCTCGCGGTACTCGTCGACGACCTTCTCGCGCTCGAGGCCGGTCAGGCGCTGCAGGCGCATGTCGAGGATCGCCTGCGCCTGGACCTCGGACAGCGCGAAGCGCGACATCAGGTTTTCGCGCGCCTCGTTGGGGCTCGCGCTGGCGCGGATCGTCGCGATCACTTCGTCCAGATGATCGAGCGCCTTGAGGATGCCCTCCAGAATGTGAGCGCGCTCCTCGGCCTTGCGCAGGTCGAAGCGCGAGCGCCGGATGATGACCGTCTTGCGATGGTTCAAAAAGTGGTAGAGCAGCTCCTTGAGCGTCATCACCCGCGGCTGGTTGTCCACGATGGCCAGCAGGATGATGCCGAACGTGGTCTGCATCTGGGTCATCTTGTACAGCGAGTTCAGGATGACCTCGGGCACCTCGTTGCGCTTGACATCGAGCACGATCCGGATGCCCTCGCGGTCGGACTCGTCGCGCAGGTCGGAGATCCCTTCGATCTTCTTTTCGCGGATCAGCTCGGCCATGCGCTCGATCAGCTTGGCCTTGTTGACCTGGTAGGGAATCTCGGTCACGACGATCGACTGGCGCTCGCCTTTCGCATGGGTTTCGATCCCGGCCCGGGCGCGCACCTGCATGATGCCGCGGCCGGTGGTGTAGGCGGCGCGGATGCCGGCCAGGCCGTGGATGTAGCCCGCGGTCGGGAAGTCCGGACCCGGGATGGCCTGCATGAGCTCGTCGATCGTGACATCCGGGTTGTCGATCATCAGGAGCAGCGCGTCGACCACCTCGCCGAGGTTGTGCGGCGGGATGTTCGTGGCCATGCCGACCGCGATGCCGGAGCCGCCGTTGACCAGGAGGTTGGGCACGCGCGCGGGCAGGACCATCGGCTCGGTCTCGGAGCCGTCGTAGTTCGGCACCCAGTCGACCGTGTCCTTGTCGATGTCGTCGCGGAGCATCTCCTCGGCGAGCTTCATCAGGCGGACCTCGGTGTACCGCATGGCCGCCGGGTTGTCGCCGTCGATCGAGCCGAAGTTGCCCTGGCCATCGACCAGGGGGTAGCGCAGGGCGAAGTCCTGGGCCATGCGCACGACGGTGTCGTAGATCGCCGAGTCGCCGTGCGGGTGGTACTTGCCCATGACATCGCCGACGATGCGCGCCGACTTCTTGTAGGGCCGGTCGGAGCGGTTGCCGCTCTCCCACATGCCATAGATCACGCGCCGGTGCACCGGCTTCATGCCGTCGCGCACGTCGGGCAGCGCGCGGCCGATGATCACGCTCATCGCGTAATCGAGATAGCTGCGCTTCATCTCCTCTTCGATGTCAACCGGGATCGGCTGCTCGAAGGGGAGGTTCTGTTCGTTATCGCTCATCGATTCGCTTTTCTTTCCTGGGTTAGGCGACCTGCTTCACTTCCCTGCCGATCTCGTACAGGAACTCGGGAGCGAAGTCGGCTCCGTTCGGCCACTCGATGGTTCGGGTCTCCTGACTGACCTTTACTTTGCTGAAGAAACCCGGATCCCGGAGAGGCTCGAAGACCTCTCCATAAAGCTCACTGCTCAGATCGACGTCCTTCACAACGCCGTCCGAGAAATGAATCCGGAGCTCGTATCCTTCCTTCTGAGTGACCTGTTCGATATGTAGAAACATCTTCTCTTCCTCAAACCAGTGGTGAAATCGGCGCCAGAGGCTTGCGCTCCCTGGCCAACTCCCAATCTCGCATCAACTCGTCCTGATGCTTCTCCGACCACTCGAAAATCATCTGCAACGCCCGCCTCGACATTTCACCCTGGACGACACCTGTCTGGATCGCGACGGTCACCTCCTGCTCCTGGTAGCGAGCGTGGAAGTGCGGCGGGTTGTGATCGTTGTAGTTCATGAAGATCACGATTCCATAGAACCGGCTGATCGTCGGCATCACACGTCCAGGTTGCGCACGTCGAGCGCGTTTGCCTGGATGAACTCGCGGCGGGGCTCGACCTCGTCGCCCATGAGGACCGTGAAGATCTGGTCGGCTTCGACATCGTCTTCGACCTGGACTCTGAGAAGCCGGCGCTTGGTGGGATCCATCGTGGTTTCCCAGAGCTGCGTCGGATTCATCTCGCCGAGACCCTTGTAGCGCTGGATCGAAAGACCCTTCTTCGCGCCTCCGTAGAGCTTGTCGAGCATCTCTTCCAGGGTGTCGTGAACGGAGACGTCCTCACCTTTGATCAATGTAAAACCATCGGCGAGGTGGGCGTCGATGCCCATCTGGTTGTGGGCCATCGCCCGGTACTCGGCGCTGGTCACCAGGTTCCAGTCGATCCTCCCCTCGCGGTCGACGCCGTCACGCCGGCTCGAAAAGCGGACGAAGCGGGTGCCGTGCTCCTCGTCGAAGCCGAGGCTCACCTCGCGATAACCGGCCGCCTCGAGCTCTTCGGCAATCCGGGCCAGCCGCGATTCGTCGAGGAGCGAGCCTTTGTCGCGCACGTCGTTGCGGAGCGCGATCTTGACCGCTTCCGTCGGCATGCCGCGCGACATCAGCCTCTCCAGATTGTGGCGGAAGGCATCCACCTTCTCCAAGAAACCCGCCAATCGAGCACCGGTCAGCCGGCCGCCGCCCTCCCCGTTGCCGTTGCCATTGCGGCCGACCTCGAGCTCCCAGATATCCTTGATGCGGTTCACCAGGAACGCCTGGTACTCGCGGTCGTCCTTGAGGTAGGTCTCGCTCTTGCCGTGGCTCACCTTGTAGAGCGGCGGCTGCGCAATGTAAAGGTAGCCGCGCGCGATGATCTCCCTCATCTGGCGATAGAAGAAGGTCAGGATCAGCGTGCGGATGTGGCTGCCGTCCACGTCGGCGTCGCACATGATGATCAGCTTGTGATAGCGGACCTTCGAGGCGTCGAAGTCGTCCTTGCCGATCCCGGTGCCGAGCGCCGTGATCATGGTCTTGATCTCGTCGGAGGAGAGCATCTTGTCGAAGCGCGCCTTCTCGACGTTGAGGATCTTGCCCTTGAGCGGCAGGATGGCCTGGAAGCGCCGGTCGCGCCCCTGCTTGGCCGAGCCGCCCGCGGAGTCGCCCTCCACCAGGAAGAGCTCGGCGATCTCGGGATTGCGCTCCGAGCAGTCGGCCAGCTTGCCGGGCAGGTTCGATGCATCGAGCGCGCCCTTGCGCCGGGTCAAATCCCGCGCCTTGCGCGCTGCCTCGCGGGCGTGCGCGGCCTCGACGCATTTCTCCACAATCCGCCGCGCCTCGCGCGGGTTTTCCTCGAGAAACTGGGCGAGCCTGTCGTTGACCGCCTGCTCGACCCAACCCTTGATGTCGGACGAGACCAGCTTGTCCTTGGTCTGGGACGAGAACTTCGGATCCTTGATGCGCACCGACACCACAGCCGTGAGCCCCTCGCGGACGTCGTCGCCGGTCAGATTTTCCTTGAGGTTCTTCGCCAGGCCCGAGGCTTGAGCGTAGTTGTTGATCGTCCGTGTCAGCGCCGTCTTGAAGCCCTGGAGATGCGTGCCGCCGTCCCGGTTGTTGATCGTGTTGGTGAAGCTGTAGATGATCTCCTGGTAACCCTCGTTCCACTGCAGAGATACCTCGATCATCTCCGGGCCGGTGCCGTCGTCCCTCGTATCGCTCAGATAGATCGGCA
The DNA here is from genome assembly GCA_036277235.1 of Thermoanaerobaculia bacterium. Taxonomy (GTDB): domain Bacteria; phylum Acidobacteriota; class Thermoanaerobaculia; order Multivoradales; family UBA5704; genus DATMER01. The sequence goes on from DASUNJ010000213.1 coordinate 15,563, forward strand.
CCGGGTGGAGCGGCTGCTTGTTCCGGTTCAGGTGCTCGACGAAGGAGGCAATACCGCCGGCATAGGCGAACTCGGCCTCCTTGTCCGTGCGCTCGTCGCGCAGCCGGATGCGTACGCCCCGGTTCAGGAACGACTGCTCGCGCAGGCGCTGGGCCAGCGTGTCGTAGGTAAACTCCAGGATGGCGAAGATTCCCGGGTCCGGCCAGAAGCGGACCTTGGTGCCGTGGGCCGCGGTCGTGCCGATGGCCTTGATCGGCTCCTCGGGCAGGCCCCTGTGGTAGACCTGAAACCAGACCTGGCCGTCGCGCTTGATCTCCAATTCCAGGGTCTCGGAGAGTGCGTTCACCACCGACACGCCCACGCCGTGCAGGCCGCCGGAAACCTTGTAGGAATTCTTGTCGAACTTTCCGCCCGAGTGGAGCTCGGTCATGATGACCTCGGCCGCCGAGCGCCCCTCTTCTTTGTGCAGGTCCACCGGAATGCCGCGGCCGTCGTCCTCGATGGTCACCGAGTTGTCGCTGTGAATCACGACGTCGATGACCGAGCAGTAGCCTGCCTGGGCTTCGTCGATCGAGTTGTCGACCACCTCGAACACCATGTGGTGAAGGCCGGAGGCATCATCCGTGTCCCCGATGTACATGCCGGGGCGGGTACGGACCGCCTCCAGGCCTTTGAGGACCTTGATGTTCTCTGCCGTATAGGTAGGAACAGGGGTTTGTTCTGGGTTCTCCAAGTCAGATTCTCCGCGCAGGGTTCGCCCGTCGGATGGGACGGGCAGGAATGTAGAAATTATAGCACGCCGGGAGGGTTTTTTCGAGCCCTCTAGCCCCGAAAATTCAAGGGTTTACGGCTCTTGCTTTTCAACAAGAAAACCGTTAGAAAACTTCCCCTAGGAGAGCAGGGAGAGCTTCCCTTTCTCCATCTCCCAGATCTTCCCGACTTCCAGGGTCAACCAGACCTGCGGACGGTTCGAGCTGGCGAAGATCTGACGGGTTCCGTCCCCCTGGAAGACCTTCCAGACCGAGGCGTGAGTCGACGGAGCCAACTCGGCATCGGCATCGTCCAGCAGGTAGACGGGGCGCCGGTCCATCCCCTCCAAAGTCCTGCCGTGCGCGGCCAACAGCAGCAGGGACAGGGACTTGCGCTCGCCGGCCGAGGCCACGCGCCGGATGTCGTGGCCGCCCCAGAGGATCTCGAGCTCGTCCCGGTGGGGTCCCAGGAGCGGCATCTGCCGCCGTCGCTCCCGCTCGGCGATGAATTCCAGGCTGAGGGCGATCGACTCGCCGCCTTCCAGTCCGGACGCCGGAGAGGGGCGATAGCGGAGGTCGACCGGCGGGAAGGGGAGGCCGGATTCCTCCAGAACGGTCAGCAGCACCTCCCGGAGCCTCTCCACGTAATCGTGGCGGAGTTGGATGACCTCTGCCGCCAGGGAAGCGAGAAGCTCGTTCCAGATCTCGATGCCAACACCCTCCTGCAAGAGGAGCTGCCTCTTCTGCCGGAGGGCTTCCCGATAGCGGCCGAGAACCTCCAGGGCAGCCGGCCTGCCGCCGACGATGCCGCGGTCGAGAAACCGCCGGCGTGCCTTGGGCGCTCCGATCAGCACCTCCGCCTCGGCCGAGGTCCAGGCCACGACGGGCAGGGCGGCCAGATGATCGGCGAGAGGACTGACCTTGCCGTTGAGGGAGCGCTCGCGCGTGCCCCCGGTCCAGGAGACCTCCAGGCTCGAACGGTGGTCGGTGTCGACCTCGGCGTGTACCCGGAACGAGTCGCTGCCGTGGCGGACACAATCGCCGATCTGGGCGGCGCGGAAGCTGCGGGTGGTGGCCACGACGTAGATCGCCTCGAGGAGGCTGGTCTTGCCGGCGCCGTTGCCGCCCAGGAGGAGGTGCGAGCCGCGGCCGGGCCACCAATTGAGCGGCTCGAGGTTGCGGAAGTCGCTAGCCAGAAGTTGGGATATCAAATCCGCATGGGCATGATCACGCAGAGGTAGCGGGTGTCGGGCCCGTCCTGCGGGTAGCCGACGCACTGCGTGTTCTCGTCCTTGAGCTCCAGGCGGATCTTCTCGGTATCGACGGCGCCCAGGAAGTCGCGCAGGTAGTCCGGGTTGATCCCGACGCGGAACTCCGGCCCTTCATAGTCGCAGGAGACCTCCTCGACCGCCTCGCCCAGATCCGAGTTGGCGGCGGAGATCACGACCTGGTCCGTTGTGAACTGGAGCCGCACGGCGCGGGCCCGGTCGCCGGTCATGAGCGCGGCGCGCTGGACCGCCTCGGAGAAGGCCTTGCGGTCGAAGAGCACCTTCTTGTCGTTGTCCTTGGCGATGACCCGCTCGTAGTCGGGGAAGGTCCCTTCGAGAATGCGGCAGATCAGCTCGCGCCGGCCCAGCCGGAACGAGAGGTGGTGCTCGCCGCGGCGGTAGCCGAGCTTGCCGTCGCCTTCGAGCCTCTGGAGCTCCTGGAGGGCCTTGCGCGGCACGAGGACCGATTCCTGTCCCTCGCCGTTGCCCTCCAGGCCGCCCTCGACGAGCGCGAGGCGATGGCCGTCGGTCGCCACCATCTCCATGCCGCCGTCCTTGAGCTTGAGCAGGGCGCCGTTGAGCTGAAAGCGCGACTCCTCGGCCGAGACGGCGAAGAGGATCTTGGAGACCATGCGCCGGAAGTCCGCGAACGGAATCTCGACTTGAGCGCTGTCCTCGACGTTGGGCAGCGTCGGGAAGTCGTCGGGCGCGAGGCCGTGGACCTTGAAGCGCGATTTGCCGGCCCGGATGGTAAGGACGCGCGGCTCTTCCTGGACGAGGTGGACCTCGTCGCCGGTGAGCGAGCGGATGATCTCCATGAGCTTCTTGGCCTGGACGGCGATGCCGCCGGTCTCCTTGACGTCGGCCTCGCACCACGAGGTCAGCGAGACGTCGAGGTCGGTGGCGGCCAGGTGGAGGCGGTCGTCGCGGGTGGTGAGGAGCAGATGTGAGAGGACCGGAATGGTCGTCTTGCGCTCCACGATGCCCTGCATCGGGATCAGCTCACCCAGAAAGTCACTGCGGTTGACGCGGATTTCCATTCCCTCTTCTCTCCCTAGAAGACACCTGAATATAGCATAGCCGTAGAAGTAGCAGGCGCCTGCGGAATTCCCGAAAAGGAGCCTAAGTCCCCTGGGACCAGGGGCTTGGATTCAAAGCCGCCCTGCGGACAGGCTGTGGACAGCCTGCGGAGGAATCCCGAAGGGCGAAAAATATCCGCAGCCCCTCCACAGCGGCTCAGAAGAGTCCTCCACAGCCTTTCCTTAGGCCGCAGGAGACCCTACCCGACGACATGCACGTTGAATGCCCGCTGGGACGAGATCAGACGAAGTGATTTTCGAAGCCCTGCAGGATGCGGTCGAGATCCGTGTCGGTCTTCCTCATCTCTGCCACCTTGTCGGCCGAGTACATGACCGTCGAGTGGTGTTTGTCGTTGAAGAGCTTGCCGATCTCGGGGAAGGAGAGGTCCGTGAGCTTCTTGCACAGGTACATTGCCACCTGGCGCGGGAAGACGATCTGGCGCGCGTTGCTCTTGCTCTTGATGTCAGCGACCTTGAGGCCATAGTGGCGCGCCACGGCCTTGACGATCTCGTTGGCCGCCGGCTTCTTTCCCTCTTCCGGCAGGATGTCCTTGAGCGTCTCGCGGGCGAGCGCCGGCGACAATGGCTTGCCGGTCAGGGAAGAGAAGGCCAGGACCCGGTTGAGGAGCCCCTCGAGCTCGCGGATGTTCGACTTCACCTGCTGGGCGATGAACTCGGCCACGTCGTCCGGCAGGTGGACGTTCTCCAGGTAGGCCTTGCGCTGCAGGATCGCCACCTTGGTCTCCAGGTCGGGCTGCTGGATGTCGGCGATCAGGCCCCACTCGAAGCGGCTGCGCAGCCGCTCTTCCAGGGTGGGGATGTTCCGCGGCGACGAGTCCGAGGTGAGGATGATCTGCTTCTGGCTGGTGTAGAGCGTGTTGAAGGTGTGAAAGAACTCTTCCTGCGTGCGCTCCTTGTTGGCCAGGAACTGGATGTCGTCGATGAGCAGCACGTCGATGGTGCGGTAGCGCTCCCGGAAGTCGGGCATCCGGTCGAAGCGGATCGAGTTGATGAGCTCGTTGACGAACTGCTCGGCGGCCAGGTAGAGCACCCGCATCTGCGGCCGGGTGCGCAGGATCTCATGGCCGATCGCGTGCAGCAGGTGGGTCTTGCCCAGTCCCACACCGCCGTACAGGAAGAGAGGGTTGTAGCTCTGCGACGGGTTCTCGGCCACGGCCTTGGACGCGGCATGGGCGAACTCGTTCGACTTGCCCACCACGAACGTGCTGAACACGTACTTCGGGTTGAAGTGCGAAGGGGTGATGAGCTCGACGCTCTGCTCCGCCTCGTCCTCCTGAAGGGTGAAGAGCACCTCGAATGCGATGTCGAGCCCGGCGAGCGCCCGGTCCACCGTCGGGCGGTAGCTCTCCTCCAGGGTATGGAGGAAGCGGGCGTTCGGAGCCTGCAGGACGAGCCGCTGATCCGACTCGCCGCGAACTTTCAGCGGCAGGAACCAGGTGGCGAACTCCTCGGGATCGAGCTCGTGCTGAAGCTGTCTTTGAAGGAGCGGCCAGAGAGATGGGGGCATGCAACCTCGGTAGGCGAAATAGTCGAATTCCACAGATTTTCCACAGGGTGTGGAAATCCTGTCCGTGAGGGGGAACCTTCAGGAGCGGTTTTCTACGAGTTCACAGCTACGGCTGGAAGGATCATAGCAACACCCCGTCGACCCCGCAAGCCCCCTCTCCTCGCAATGAGGAAGTAAGTCCTTTTTTTCGGCACGGCACCGGATGAAAAGCGGGGTGAAAATCGCCTTAGCCGGCCATCGGGATCATACCTGGATTAGACCCGGTTTTGGGGAATTTGGGGGTCCTCCGAGCCAATGGGATTCCCAGGCCGCGAGCTCTTCGGCCTCCAGGCGGGCGATGTGGCAGACGGGGTCGCCCGAGTGTACGAGGGGAAGCTGGGTGAGGCCGAGCACGAGCCCTCCGTAGGGCGACTTGAGCTGGCTCCGCCCGCGGCCGAAAGGGTTCGTGTTCAACGAGATCGGCGTTCCCCGCCGCACCGGCTGGCCGAGCGCCACCTGAAGGTCCAGGATGCCGCCGGACTGGGCGCGGATCCAGTGGGTGCGCTCGATCCGCAGGCGCACCGGCGGCTCGACCGTCTCCCCGGGCATCATGCGGAGGAAGCGCAGGACGTTCAGGATGCCGGCGATCCCCGCCTGGATGAACGGCCGCTCCAGCCGGCGCGCGCTCCCCGCCTCGTAGACCACCGTGGGCACGCCCGCGGCCGTGGCCACGCGGCGCAGCGACCCCTCCGGCCCGACACCGCCCACGACCAGAGGGATGCCGAAGGCGTCCGCCAGCTCGGCTGTCCGGGGATCGGAGAGGTCGGCCCGGATTTGCGGGTAGTTCGTGCGCTCGCCGCCGCCCGTGTGCAGGTCGAGCCCGAAGTCGCTCTGCCGGACGATCTCGCGGAACAGGGTGTCGGCGAGGCGCGCGGTGAGCGATCCCTTGGGGCTGCCAGGGAAGCTGCGGTTGAGGTCGCGGCGGTCGGGCAGGCGCCGGTCCTGGACCAGGAAGCCGGGCACGTTGACCACCGGCACCGCGATCAGAGTGCCGCGCAGGCCGGAGAAGTCGGTGTCGTTGAGCAGGTCGCGCAGGATCCCGACGCCGTTGAGCTCGTCGCCGTGCACCGTGGCGGTGACGAAGAGCGTGGGACCGGGTCCGCCCCGCACCACCGTCACCGGCAGGGAGACCGGCTCGGCGGTGTAGGACTCGCCCACCCGGAGCCGCAGCTCGGCGGTCTCCCCGAGGCCGACCGGATTGCCGCAGAAGCTCAGCGGCTCCCTGGCGGCGGCGGCGGGGCGCGCCTCAGCCTTTCGCATGGTGGGGTGCCTGGGCGAGGACGTAGTCGATCATGGCGCCTGCCACGTCGACGCCGGTGGCGCGCTCGATGCCTTCGAGGCCCGGAGAGCTGTTGACCTCCAGCACCATGGGACCGTCCTTGGAGCGGAGCATGTCCACGCCGGCGATGTTGAGCCCGAGGACCTCGGCGGCGTGGACCGCGGTCTGCTCGTAGGAGGGCTCCAGGGTGACGCCCACGGCCGACGCTCCGCGGTGGAGGTTGCTGCGGAACTCCCCCTCGCCCGCCGTGCGCTCCATGGCCGCCACGACCTTGCCGCCGACCACGATGGCGCGGAAGTCGCTCCCCCCGGATTCCTCGACGAAGGCCTGGATGAGGATGTTCTGGCGCAGAGAGCTCATGGCGTCCAAAACCGACTCGGCCGATTTGACCGACTCGGCCAGAATGACACCCACCCCCTGGGTGCCCTCCAGGAGCTTCAGGATCACCGGCGCGCCGCCGACCTTGCGGATCGCGGAGCGGACGTCCTCCCTGCGGCGGGCGAAGGCGGTGGGCGGGATGCCGATGTCATGGCCCGAGAGGAGCTGCAGGCTGCGCAGCTTGTCGCGGCTCCTGGAGATGCCCTGGCTGCCGTTGGCCGCGAAGACCCCCATCATCTCGAACTGGCGCAGCACGGCGAGGCCGTAGAAGGTGATGCTCGCCCCGATGCGCGGCACCACCCCGTCCAGCCCGGTGACCCGCTCGTTGCCGTGAAAGACCTCCGGCCTCTTCTTTGAAAGTTTGACGATGCACTCGAGCGGATCGAGGACCATGACATCCGCGCCGCGGGTGCGGCAAGCCTCCACGAGACGCGAGGTGGAGTACAGGGTGGCCTTGCGGGAGAGGATCGCGATCTTCATCTTTGCTTGTGCCAGCGGCGCAGGAGGTACTTCCGGGAGGTATCCACGACGAAGTCCCCCTCCAGGGCCTTGCGGGCCAGAATCATACGGAAGAGCATGCCCGAACGGTTGGTCAATGTGAGGCGGATGCGTTTGCGCACCGGTCCGAGGACGAGCTCGGTCTCGATACAAGGACGGAGCTCGGGATGGCCGCCCGAGTCCTTCACGCGCAGCCGGCCGAGCAGCGGCACCCGCGCGGTGACCCGGCGCTCGGGATGGCGGCGGTCGATCCTGATCTCCACCTCGGCGATCTCGGTGCCGTCGGGCAGGGTCTCCACCACCTTGAGCGAGTCCACGTGGAGGGCCGAGGTGCGGGCCCCGGTGTCGATCTTCGCCTTCAGGCGGAAGATTCCCATCTCCGGCAGGTCCAGGTACTCCTTCCAACCGATCCGTTGGGGCTCCATCAGCGAGAAGCCACGAGAAATTGTAGAAATGCCACGAGAAAGAGGAAGCAATTGCACGAGAGAGGCAGGCAAACCGGGCTCCGCTCCATGGGGGGAACCGGGAGGCTTCCAGGTAAAGTGCTGATTCTGCACGGAGCGCCGGGTTCACCCCTGTTTGGGCATAAGCATTGCATAGAATAGAGACACCTTAGTAAGCGTACATAGGGGGAGGTTGCCGTCCAACCACAATTGTCCTGCCATCAGTGGAGATCTCTCGATCTCATCCTTTCTCATGTTCTTTCCTAAAGCCCCTTTGCAGGGGTAGATCCAAAAAACCCAACCGGATCAAGGCGCCTCCCCCCTTAGCCCCCTCGGTACAAACCGGGGGGCGCAATTGCTTTTGGGGGAATCTGCAGCGGCCGAGAGGGTCGGGCATGGCGGTTGCAGAGGATGAAAGGCGAAGAGAAAATACGGGAGGCTCCGAACCAACCAAACTTATCCTACCAAACCGAGGCCCACGTGGTCTCAACCTCTTTGAACCTTCCTGAATCCCCTCATCAACAGGGGTATATCCACGGAAACCCAACCGGAGAGACGGGGCCCTCCCCCCAGACCTCCCAGCCCAACAGGCTGGGAGGTTTTGCTTTTGGGGAAGGGTCAGGAAGGAATACCGGACTGGGCATGAGCGTTGCAACGTAGCGATGACAGAAACAAGTAGGGGAGGTTCCAACCTACCAAAATTGTCCTACCTGTTTGGAGGTCGCTAGGCGGCCTCACCCTCTCAACAGCTTCCTGAATCCCCTTTTTACAGGGGTAAAAACATAAAATCCAACCGGAGAGATGGGGCCTCCCCCCCTTGTTCTCCTCTTTTTCAAAGAGGCGGGCCCCGGCCGCCCCTGGTTGATCCCGGCTGGGGGGCGCGCCGTCCAGGCACTGCCAAAATGACTCGGTATATATAGAACAGTGTCGATACGGCAGGCTTCCGACCTCCTGACCTGGTTTGACCGGCACCGCAGGGACCTCCCTTGGCGCCGGACCCGGGATCCCTACGGCATCTGGCTCTCCGAGGTCATGCTGCAGCAGACCCGGATCGAGACGGCCCTCCCTTATTACCAGCGCTTCCTGGAAAAGTTTCCAACGGTGGAGGACCTGGCCCGCGCCGAGGTCGAGGAGGTGCTCGCCCTCTGGTCGGGCCTGGGCTACTACCGCCGGGCAAGGCAGCTCCATGCCGCGGCGCGCACGGTGGTGGAGATCGGCGGCTTCCCGCGCACGGTCGAAGGGCTGCGAAAGCTGCCC
>DASUNJ010000214.1:0-4182 GCA_036277235.1 Thermoanaerobaculia bacterium
CGACTGCCAATTGCTGTACGGAAGCACCGACTGGCCCAGCAAGTGCTCGAAGGATTGCCCGGCCAAGGACACCCCGAGGCTTGCCCCCGAGGTGAAGTCGGTCTGCATCGCCTCACCGGGTCGATGCTGCTGGGCAAAGAAAATCTCCCGCGCCGGGCCGTGCTCGGCCCGCCAACGCTTGATCCGCCGCTGCAGGGTCCGCAACTGCCCCTCCTCGTAGTGACCCGGACGGCGACGCACCAAGTCCTCGAACAACGTCTTGGCTTCCAACTCCGGCGCTTCCTCCAGACGCTGCGCGATCTCCGGCCAGTCCTCGGTGAACGGATCCTCCCGTGTACGCCAGGTCCGCGGCGGCTTCAGCTCGGAAGGCAGCTTCCCAGTCTCCAGGTACCTCCGTGCTGTATTACGGTGCAGGCCAGAGCGCAGCGCTGCAATCTCTATGCGACCATGCTTGCTCATCTCGTCCATCAGCTTCCTCACTTGTGCATCCTTGACTACGCTCCCGGCTCCTCCCATCTCGAAGAGCCGGGATTGTGGACCTCTGGCGCGGCATCAGCCAGCGCCAGACCTTGGCTAGATTGCACAGGAGTAATTGTCGCCAGTGCACAGGACTAATTGTCGCTGCGCACTCATCAGACCTTTCGAGAGTCTCGTTGAACCTTTCGAGGCTCTCGTGAAGTCAACGAGCGGCTCGTTGAACCTTTCGAGGGCCCCGAAAGGGCTGTCGAGCCTCTCGTCGAACCTTTTCCGGCTCTCGTCAAACCTTTCGGTCCTCTCGTAGAACCTTTTCTCCCTCTCATTAGGTTCAACGAGAGGCTCGTTGACCTTGACGAGCCGCTCGTTGAACCCTCACTCCCATTTTCAGCTCAGCTCAGCGAAGGTGGGGTAGAGCGGATGGCCGTTCGCCTCCTGGCGCGAGGGCCCTTTGACAACCCGCGCATAGCCAGGTACATTCGTAGGTGTACGGAAGTGAGGTTCCCATGGCACGCATGAACGTCGTTTTCAAGGACACCCTTCTAGAGGAGATGCGGGAGCTCGTACCGGTGCGGCAGCGCAGTGAGTTCATCGAAGAGGCTGTGCGGGCGCGGCTTGCGCAACTGAGGCAAATCAAGGCGGTCGAGGCGGCCGCAGGTGCTTGGAGTAGTGAGGGCCGGTCGGAGCCCTCTCAGGAAATCCAGGAGGTGCGAAGCGCTTGGGACGCCCGGCGGGCGCCTGACAGCCCTGAGCATGGCTGATTTCCTCCTGGATTCCGATGTGGTGATCTGGCACCTCCGAGGGCAGCCCTCGGTGGTCGAGATCGTCTTGGGCTTGGCGAGGAAAGGCCGTCTTGGGCTGTCTGCGATCACCCGGGCGGAGATCCTCCTTGGGATGCGAGAGCCTGAGCGGAGAACGACTCTCACTTTCCTTGATGCTTGCGAGACGCTGTCCGTCAGCGCGGCGACCGCGGATCGCGCCGGTGAGATCGTGCGGGCATTCCGTACCCAGGGGGTGACCCTTTCACTGCCCGATGCCCTGATCGGAGCCACGGCCCTGCTCGCATCGATTCCGCTTTACACCTGTAATCCCCGCCACTATCCAATGCCTGAGCTGGACCTTCGCCCGGTGATCGTCTAGCGAGGGCGGCGCTCAGGTCAGCTCGGAGAAGCTGCGGTACGGTTTACCCGGTGACGGCCTACGAAGTTGACGGCCCAGAAGACCCCTCCCCGGCCCTCCCCTGCTTCGCAGGAGAGGGAGCCCCCTCACCGCGAAGTCCGCGAGCAGGTTGCCGAGGAGCTGCCGGAGCTGATCACGCGCCATGACGACCGTTTGGTAGCTCTCGACCAGATGGCAGAGTACAGAACCCGGAGCGGGCAGTGCGGTAGTGCTTCGTAGTTGTGGGCGAATGCACCCGAATGCTCCATGCACAAGGGCGAACATTCCTGAGCTTCTTCTTGACCCCGCGGCCGGGCGGATTTATTGTACGTATGCCATACGTAGGAGGCGGCCATGCACAAGAAGCTCACCATCACCGTCGACGAGCAGGTCTATGAAGGCCTGCACCGCGTGATCGGCCGGCAGAGGATCAGTCAGTTCATCGAGACCCTGGTCCGGCCCCACGTTGCTTCTCAGGATCTGGCAGCCGCCTACCGAGACATGGCTGCGGACGAGGACCGCGAGGCCGAGGCTCAGGAATGGGCGGAAGCCACGGCGAGGGACGTCGCCGATGAAGCGCGGTGAGGTCTGGTGGGTTGATTTTGATCCGTCGATCGGCGGCGAAATCCAGAAGCGCCGTCCCGCCGTCATCGTCAGCAACGACGCGTCCAACCGGTTTCTGAACCGTGTTCAGGTCATTCCACTGACGAGCAACGTGGAGCGCCTGTACCCGAGCGAGGCTTACGTGACCCTCCAGGGACAGCCGAGGAAGGCGATGGCCGATCAGTTGGCCACGGTGAGCAAGAGCCGGCTCAGCCAGAAGATCGGTGATTTGTCCCAGGCCGACGTGGAGCAGGTCGAACGAGCCATTAGAGTCCAACTCGGCCTGGCGTTGTGATCTCCCGCTCTTCCAGTTCGCGCCTGGTTGGGTTCGAACGCCACTTCCTCACCGCCCCCGCCCCTCCGCCCGGACCCGTCGTGCCAGCTCGGCCGCAAGCTGCACCGTGAACGTCCGCCCTTCGACCGCCCTCTGGAGCTGGAGCAGCGTGTAGGCGACTACGGCCTCGGTGGTCAGGCCGCGGGTCTCGAAGATGGGGAGGATCTCGGCGGCCAGGGTCTTGAGCGCTTCCGAGCGGCCGGAGTGGAAGAGCGCGACCGCGAGGTCCAGGGAGACGAGCGTGGCGTCGACTGGCATTCTCCAGTCGAGGAGCTCCGTCTGTACGGCTTCCAGCGCCCGCGCCCGCCTCCTCGCTCCGGCTCCAGCTTGGAGGAGCAGCCTCCCAGCCAAGGGGGCGAGGCTCATTGTGCCGCACAATGCTAGACTGAGCTTCAAAGGGGCCGCGATGGCAACGCTGCTGAGCCGGATCACCATCAACCCAGACATCTGCCACGGCAAGCCAACCATTCGAGGCTTGCGCTACCCGGTGGAGACCATCCTGGAGCTGCTCAGCTCCGGAATGACGATCGAGGAGATCCTCGTTGACTGTGAGGATCTCGAGCGCGAGGACATTCTCGCCGTCCTGGCCTTCGCCGCTCGTCTTAGCCAGGTCAAGCGCCTGGAAACTGTTGCGGCGTGAACGTATCGTGCCGGTCATTTCTCATTTCTTCGGCATCATCGTCCGGATGTTCTACCGCGAGCACGGCATCGCCCACTTCCACGCCGAGTACCAAGGTCAGCAGGCGACCTTCACGCTCGACGGAGAACTGTTGGCTGGCGCTCTCCAGTCTCGGACTGCCTTGCACCTCATCAAGGAGTGGGCCATCGCGCACCGTGTGGAGCTGGAGAACAACTGGCAGCGAGGCAGGGCGGGTGAGCCCTTCGAAAGGATCGCTCCACTGGACTGAGAGGAGGTTTTCATGACGTTTCTACCTATGGTCGTCCGAGCCGAGTACCGCGGTGGGTACAGGATCTGGCTGGTGTTCAACGACGGAGTCGAGAGCACTGTCGACTTCTCGGATTGGTTGACCGGATCGGTCTTCGAGCCACTGAAGGAGCCCGCGTACTTCGAGCGCTTCTTCCTGGACGGTGGAACGGTCGCGTGGCCCAACGGCGCTGACATTGCACCAGAGACGCTCTATGAACGAGCGCGATCCAGCAAGGCCGCCTGAGTCCTGTTGCTGCAAATCTGCGGCGGCCTGGAAGACGAAATGAGGGAACCTCACTGAGGAAGACCCCTCCCCGGCCCTCCCCTGCTTCGCAGGAGAGGGAGCCCCCTACCTCCCCGGGGTGACAGACCGCGCGGACGGGAAGATCGGCGTAAAGGAGAGCTCCGCGAAGGCCGGCCCCCTCCCGTCAACTTGAGCCTCTCCTCAGACCTTTCTAGAGGCTCGTTGAATCTTTCGAGAGCCTCATAGAACCTTTTTGGTCTCTCGTTGAGGTCAACGAGCGGTTCGTGGAACCTTTTGAAGGTCCCGGAAGGGCTTTCGAGCCTCTCGTCGAACCCTTTCTGCCGCTCATCAGACCTTTCGAGGGTCTCCCTGAACCTTTCGAGGCTCTCGTGAGGTCAACGCGCGGCTCGTAGAACCTTTTGAGGGTCCCGAAAGGGCTTT
>DASUNJ010000215.1:0-14383 GCA_036277235.1 Thermoanaerobaculia bacterium
CCGCAGACGATCCTGGCCTACGCGTTCAACGACGGCCCGCTGCGCCCCGCCCGCGGCGAGCCGCTGCGCGTCTACTCGCCAATCAAGCTGGGCTACAAGCTGACCAAGCACCTGTCGCGGATGACCTTCACCTCGGAGCGCCCCGGCGGCTTCTGGGAGGACAAGGGCTATCCCTGGCTGGGTGGGATCTGAGGCTGGGGGGATGGGATCAAAGAAAAAGGGGAGCTTCTCGCTCCCCTCTCCATAAACTTCAGTAGACCCTTTTTGGCGCGCGGCGGCGGACCGCGCAAAGCCCTCAAATTGAAATCGCTCCCTCCGTCCCTCTCTTAAAACAATGCCCTCGAAGAAACCTTCAAGGAGCCTTCCCCTTCCCGACCGTGAACCAAGAGTAGGCCCTTCCCTTCCGCCGCGCTACGCATGAACATGCGCGAGATTGGGGGATCGGAGCCGGCTGTCCGCTGGCTCCGGCGCGCGTTCGGCTAGCCGTTGCCGACTGTAGGCTAACTCTGGCGCGCGTTCGGCTAACCGTTGCCGTTTGTCCGCCGCTCCCCGCCGAGGTCCGGCCGCTCCCCGCCGACCTCCGGGAACACCTCCCAGCCTTGCGCCAGGCTTGGCCGGAGCCTCGCCAGCGTTCGCGGGACTTCGGCCAACCTTTGCCGGCCTCCGGCTCACCCTCGCCGGCCTTCGGCAACCCTTGGCCGAAGACCGGCGGCCCTTCCCGGAGGTCGGCGAGCCTTCGCCGACGATCGGCATCCGTTAGCGGATCTCCGGCAAAACCTCTGGAACGACCCAGGCGCGAGGCGCGGGCCCGGAGCCGATCTGTTGTTGCCAAACGAACCAACCGCCGGTTGTTGCTGTCAAAATGCATGTGCTAGCATTGACGCCATGCCAGCCGTCCAGATCAGAGAGGTTTCACCCGAGGTGATTGCGGCGCTCAAACGGAGGGCCGCCCGAAACGAGCGGTCGCTGGAAGGCGAGCTCCGCCATATCCTCGCTGCGGTCGCACGGGAAGAGCCGCCTCCTCCCCCGCTCCCCTCGGTCGAGCTGAAGCTCTCGAATGCCCAACCCGCGACTACCTGGCGGCGCGAAGAGATATACGGTGATGATGGACGATAAGGCGGTCCTCCTCGACACCAACGTCCTTCTTTCCGCCACAGCCCCGCACCGCCCCCTCCACCAGGCAGCGCTGGTGGTGCTGAACGACTGGCCCAATCAAACCATCCCTCTCGCGACCAGTACCCAGGTGTTCCGCGAGTATCTCGTGGTCGCGACCCGTCCGGCCGAGGTCAACGGCCTGGGGCTCGGGCTCGACGAGGCTCTCGCGAACCTCGCCGCTTTTCGCGCTCGCATGCGTCTGCTCTTGGAGAACGAGCAGGCCTGGGATCGCCTGCGAGCCCTGCTTGCCACGTACGGCTCGCTGGGCAAGCAGATCCATGACGCCAACCTCGTCGCAACATCGCTCGCCTCCGGAGTTGCGAGGCTGGTGACGGCGAACGTCGAAGACTTCAGACGTTTCAAACCGGAAATCGAGATCATTGACCTCGGCTCGATCCCTCTCAGCTCGGCGTTCGGACAAACTCAGGCGTAGATAGGCATGCGAAATCGCGCCCTCTCGACGAGGGCCCTGGCCGCATGAACATCCGCGACAGCTACGATTCCGCGGCGAGCGCGTATGCTGACCATCTCTTTACGGAGCTGGAGCAGAAGCCGCTTGACCGGCATTTGCTGAATCGATTTGCGGAAGCCGTGCGCGGCCAAGGTTGGGTGGTCGACCTCGGATGCGGGCCCGGGCAAATTGCGAAATATCTTCGTGACCAGGGAGTCTCCGTCATCGGCGTCGATCTGTCGGCCGAGATGATCAAGGTGGCCGGCAATCTCTGTCCCGGGATCGACTTTCGCGTCGGCGACATGCGCCGTCTCGACTTCGACGACGCCAGCCTTGCAGGCGTGGTGGCGTTTTATTCAATCGTGCATTTCGATCCGGCCGAGCTCGACGCGGTTTTTCGGGAGCTGCGCCGGGTATTGTGCCAGGATGGTTTGGTGTTGATCTCGTTCCATGTCGGCGATCACGTGGTACACGTGGATGACCTGTATGGTGCTCCCGTCTCCCTGGATTTCCAGTTCCATGTTCCGGACGACGTGATCGAGGCGCTCCACCGTGCCCGCTTCCGCGTCACGGAAGAAGTCGAACGCGAACCCTACGAGGGAGCGGAGTACCCCACCCGCCGCTGCTATCTACTCGCGAGAGCCTCATGAAAAGAAAAACCATACTGATCGGCTATGGAATCATCGTACTCTGGATGATCCTCCCGATGATTTCCGTCTTCACGGCAAGCGCCATTGCCGAGGCCTCGGGCTGCAGCCTCGATGAAGGCAGTGCCCATCAGTGCGTCGTGTTGGGCACGGACATCGGAGAGTCGCTGTACACGATGTTCGTGTTGGGATGGATGTTCTTTCTTACCGTTCCTACCGGGCTCGTCGCCCTGGTTTTGTTTACGGTGATCGTCCTGGTCTCTGCCAGGTCAAAAAGGATCAGATCAGCCCGGCCTTGAGGGCCTTGCTGACGGCCTCGGACTTCGAGTGTACTTGCAGCTTTTCGTAGATCGAGCGGATGTAGTTGCGCACCGTGTTGATGCTCACCCGCATCTCGTCCGCCGCCGACTGGTAGCTGAAGCCCTCGGAGAGCAGCGAGAGCAGCTTGATCTCCAGCCGTGTCAGGTCGGTTTGCATCTTCGCGGGTGGCCGGAAGTCGCGGAACAGACGCACGACCTTGTGCGCGATCTCCGGCGACATGGGCGCGCCGCTATCCCGCGCCTCGCGGATCGCGTGCAGGAGCCGGGAGGGCGGCGTCCTCTTCAGAAGGTAGCCGGCGGCCCCGTTGCACAGCGATTCGAAGATCCGCTCTTCGTCGTCGTGGAGGGTCAGCATCAGGATGGCCATGGCGGGGTGGCGCTCGTGGAAGTGGAGCACGGCCTGGGAGCCCGGCATGCCGGGCAGGCTGATGTCGAGGAGAAGGACGTCGGGCGCCGGCTCGCGCAGGGTGCGCAAGGCCTGCTCCGCGCTGCCGAAGGAACCGACGCAGCGGAAACCCTCGGTGTCGTCGATGAGCAGGCGAAGGGCTTCCTGCGCCGCCGGATCGTCCTCGACGATGGCGATTCTTATCGTCTCGCTGGAATTCATGTCTTGCGTCCATTCGTACCATGCCGCCGCGGCGAGGCCAAGAGCATGATCATGCGTTTCGCCCCGTGAGCGGCACTTCCAGACGGACTTCGGTGCCGCGGCCCGAGGCCGAGTCGATCGTCAGCCGTCCCTTGAGGTCCGCAGCCCGCGCGCTCATGCTGCCCAGACCGTGGCGGGTCTCCCCCTCGGCGGGCTCGTCGAAGCCGCGGCCGTCGTCCCGGATGATCGCGGTCAGGCGCGTGCCTTTCACGGCGAGCGACATGGAGACCGAGGACGCGCTCGCGTGCCGTTCCACATTGTGGAGCGCCTCCTTGAAGACCAGGTAGAGCTGGCGGCGTTCGACCGGCGAGAGCTTGATCTCCTCGGCATCCGCGGGCGCCTGCAGGTTCCAGACGACGCCGCGCGATTCCAGCAGGTCGCCGGCGAAACGGCGGATGCGCGTCGCCAGGCTGCGCAGGTCGTCGCGGCGGGGGTCGATCGCCCAGATGCTCTCGCCGAGCGCGCCCATCATCTCGCGCGCGGTCTCGCCGATGTCGGTGACCAGGCGCGTGCCGTCCGTGTCCCCCTGGGCCCGGCGCCGCGCCAGCTCGCTCAGGATGGAGATGCGCGACAGGCTCGATCCCAGGTCGTCGTGGAGGTCGGTGGCGATGCGCGTGCGCATTCTCTCCACGGCGAGCAGGTGGGAGACGCGGTAGCGGTAGAGCGCGACGATTCCGGCCGCCAGCGCGAGCGTCGCGAGGATCAGGAACCAGGCGCGCCGCCAGAGAGGAGGGCGGACGACGATCAGGACCTCGGCCGGCACCACGCTGGCGGCGCGGTCTTCGCGGGTGACGGCGCGAACCAGGAAGCGGTAGTGGCCCGCCGGCAGGTGGGCGTAGACCACGGACCGCGTTCCGCTCGCCGGGTTCCAGTCGCGGTCGAACCCTTCCATCTGGACCTGGTAGCGGAGGCTCTCGCCCGGCGCGAAGCTCAGGGCCAGGAATTCGATCTCCAGCCGGCTTCGTCTCGCTTCCATCTCGATGCCCTCGACGCGCGGCGCGCCGAGCTCGGAGACCCGCTGCGGCACGCCGTTGACGCTGACTCCCGTGATCCAGGGCGACGGCACCAGGGAGATGGGCTCGCGCACCGGCACGAGCTGCGAGAGGCCCTGCCGGGTCCCGAACCAGAGGTGCCCTTCGCGGTCCTGCCCCGCCGTGTCGATCAGGTTGCTCGCCAAACCGTCCAGGGTCGTGAAGTGCTCGATCCGCCCGGTCTCCGGGTCCAGCCGGTCGATCCCCCGGTGCCCACCGGCGAAGATCCGGCCCCAGCGGTCTTCGGCCAGGCAGCGGACCTCGTTGGAGGCGATCCCTTGGAGGGTGGTCAGCCGGACGAAGCGCGGGGAGCGGGCGGAAGGGGCTTCCAGCCGGCCCAGGCCGCCCCCTTCGGTGGCGATCCAGAGCCGGCCCCGGGCGTCGACGTGGAGGTCGGTGACCGGAGCGTCGGGCAGGCCGTGCTCCGGGCCGAACCGCTCGAGGCGCGCAGAGCCGGGGCCCTTGGGGTTCAACCGCAACACGCCGCCCTGCTCGAGACCGATCCAGATCTGCCCGGCCCGGTCTTCGGCCAGGGCCGAGGGCACGCTCTCGGCGGCCAGGCCTTCCTCGCGGCCGAACGAGCGCAGCTTCCCGGTGGCCCGCGCCATCTGGGTGAGCGGCCGCGCGCCGTTGGTGGCGATCCAGAGATCCCCCCGGCTGTCCTCGAAGATGCGCTCTACGCTGTTGCCGCCGAGCCCGTCGCGGGCGGCGATCACGGCCGGCAGGACCGAGCCGAGATCCTCGAAGCGCGTGCCCGCGGGATAGCGCAGGAGGCCCTGCCCCGTCGCAATCCACCATCCGCCCGACCGGTCGAGCACGGCGCTCTGGTGTACGCTCCACCCCAGGTAGGCGATCTGCGGCGGCAGCCGGGGGCGGACCGCCGCCAGACGCGAGCCGTCGAAGCGGTGCAGCCACAGCTCGCGCTGGTAGGTGTTGCCGGAGTGTACGTAGAGCGCGCCGTCGCCGCCCTGGAAGATCGAGAGCACCTGCGGGTTGGCCAGCCCCTCGTTGGCCGTGTAGCCGATGAACCCGTGGCGCGCCACCCGCATGACGCCGCGCCCCTCGGTGCCCAGCCAGAGATTGCCGTCGCGGTCCTCGGCCACGGCGGTGAGCGAGGAATCGACGAGGCCGTTGTCCTCGGTCCACCTGCGGAGGCGCCCGTCCCAGAGGAACATGCCGCGGTTCGAGACCAAGCGCATCTGGTCGCCCGAGCGGAGAACCTTCCGCCAGCCGGTGTCGTCGTCGGGGTTTCCGAGCTCGCAGACCTCGCCGGCGCGGAGGGGCAGGGGCGCGGGCTGGTCGATCGTGATCCGGCAGCCGCGTCCGGCGGCCGCCTCGGCCAGCGAGGGCCGCGCGACGGCGGGCCGAAGCCCCTCGGGATCGGGCTTGAAGACCCCGGGCTTGAAGACGAAGACGCGGAGGAGATGGACGACCCAGAGCCGGCCCTTGCGATCCACTTCCAGGTCGAGCACCCGGTCGTCGCCGTGATGAGGCAGGACCGGCTGGAAGGAGGTCCGCCCGTCGGGGAGGCGGCGCAGCAGCCCCTGCTGGGTGCCGATCCACAGGCTGCCGTCCGGCGTCTCGGCGAAGGAGTCGATGGTCTGCGGCCGGGCGGGCAGGGCTTCCAGGCCGATCTCCTGGACCCGGCCGGCTTCACCCGGCTCGAGGACGAAAAGCCTCCCGGCTCCTCCGGCCCAGAGACGGCCGGCGCGATCTTCGTGAAGGGAGAAGATGGGCTCGGGCGTCTTCTCCGTCATCAGGGAGCCCAGCGCCACCCTTTCAAACGCGGGGCGGCCGGCGGGCCGGTCGGGGAGGAACCGGGCGAGGCCGCCATGGGTGGCGATCCACCAGGTGCCGTCGCGCCCTTCGAGCAGGGCGTGCACGCGGGCGTGCGGCAGCCCGTCCGAGCTGCCATAGGAGGTGAATCGCCCGCCGTCGAAACGGCTCACGCCGTCGGTCGTGGCGATCCAGAGGTAGCCCCGGCCGTCCTGGACGATGTCCGTGATCGTGTCGCCGGCGAGGCCGTCCTCGATGCCATAGGCGCGGACGGGCAGCTGCTCGGCGGAGGAGGTTCCAACGACGAGGGCGAGCCATGCCGCCAGCAAAGGCGGCCACTTCAACCTGCAAGGGTACACACCCTGACTCTAGCGCGATCGGTATGGCTAGCGCACGCGCCTTTCCAGCTTGCTCCGTTCGAAGGTGAAGCCCGTGGGCTGGCGGCCTGCCGCGCCCGGCCCCTGGCCCCATTGGAAGGAGACCGGCGCCCTGGCCGGAAGCTTCGCCGGCACCGGCTCGGTGAAGACCAGCACGTTGGGCGCCTCGTACCTGTACTCGGTCACGGGCCGCTCGCCGACCATCAGGACAGGATCGAGGGCCTGCGCGGGGATCGGACGCTGCGCCGTCACCCGGAGCTCGACCACCTCGGATACGGTGATCTTCCGGCCTTCAGCCAGCATCTCCACGGGCTGCCGGAGCCGCACCTGGTACGCCTCCACGGCGTAGGTCTCGCGGCGGGGGACGGCCCCCTCCTCCGGCGCCGCCGGCCCCCGGGCGCACGCCGACATCGCGCCGGCGAGCGCCAGCACCAGGGTCAGAAAGCGGGCGATGTTGCTGCGGATGCTCATGGTCGGCCCCCTCTAATTCGTAAGCTCGATGTCGTCCAACGCCAAGGCGCCCTGCGCCGTGGGCGTGGAGCGGAACCGCACGGAGCGCAGGTTGCCGGGCTGCACCAGCCCGGCGCCGGGGTCGTCGAAGCAGGCCAGGGGGATGCGCAGCGTCCGCATCATCGTCTTGCCCCCCAGGGGATGAGGATAAGGGAACGGCAGCACGCCAACGGCCGCGCTCTCAACCTCGGCGGTGGTCCCGCCCCCATCCTCGAGCCCCAGGCGGACGTTCATGATGCGCGCCGGGTCGTTGACCCGGTCGTTCACCTGGGCCAGACGCAGGGACAGGAACCCGAAGCGGGAGTTGTCGGCGTGGGCAGGGGGAAGCGCCGAGGCGAAGGAAGCCTCGCCCTGCCACTGCTCCACCAGGCCGTCCGTGTCATGGAAGAAGGTGCCGTTGAACTGGTCTCCCGCCGTCTGCCGGAAGGAGAACTCGTCGAAGGTGGCGAAGCCGCCGGCCCTGGAGACGGAACCGGTGAGCGAGTTGCGCGCGGCGTCGTCCGGCGCATCCTCGTAGTGGTCCACGATCCGCGAGCCCGCTCGCTGGTAGGAAGGGAAGACGCGTGCGTTCTCAAGCCCTGCCACGACCGCGTCGCCGGCGAGCAGCGGCCGGTGCCCCTCGACCCCCTGGAGCGTCAGATCGAAAAAGACGCGCGACCAGGCGCGCAGCATGGCCTCGTGCCCCGGCCGGCCCATCAGGCCGGCCGGCCGCGGCAGCCCCCGGACGTCGAGGTCGTTCGCCAGCCACTGGCGGTTGAAGTCGTTGTGGATCGCGCCGTGCACGTACATTTGCGACTTGAACCAGCTCTCCGCTCCGGCGGGAGCGGCGCGGTCGTAGATCCGGGCGCCGGGATTGTCCACGACGTCGCCGTCCGCCGCGGGCAGGATCATCAGGAGAGGAAGGTCCCGGAGGCGAAGCGCGCGGGTGTCCACCGGCGCCAGGGAGAGGACGGAGCGGATGGCGCGGTCCGGATCCGCGGGGCCCAGGGCGGCCTGGACCACCGCCTCGCCACCGCGGGAATGGCCGGCGAGGCCGACGCGCAACAGGTCGACCCGGCCGTGGAACTTGCCGCCGAACGCCGGATCGGGCTGGCCGGGGTCGTTGAGGCGCTCCCACAGGTCCAGATGGGCATGGATCAACGCCGCCCGCTCCGGAATGCGGCCGGACTTGCAGTTGAGGTCGTTGGCATTGATCGAGATGGCGATGAACCCGCCCCGTGCCAGGCTGTCCAGCACGTAGTCGTAACCCTCGTGGTTGAGCACCTCGGAAGCGCCCGGCGGCGGCCCGCCGTCTCCGGGACAGACGTCTTCCCCGTCCACCCGGAAGATGCCGTGGTTGCCGTGCAGGAACACCACCAGGGGGAAGCGCGACGGTGGCGACGGCGACAGGGCCGTGTTCACGCCGTCGGCCGCCGCCGGGTAGCGGACCGTGGCCCACAGCCGCACGCTGTCGACGCCGAGGGTCACCGGCGGGAGCTGGTAGTCCACCCGGCCCGCGGCATGGCGGCCGCCCAGGCTGGGGTCGGGGACCTCCTCGGTCACCTTGCACGCCACGGGAATGCGGTAGACCCACGGGCTCTGGCAGCTCCCCAGCCGCTGCACCACGGTCACCACCTCCCCCACCCGCAGGCGCCGGGTGAGGAGGACGAGGGGACCGCCGCCGTCGCCGACCTCTTCGGCACCGGCGAACACCAGGATGCGCGAGCCCAGGACGGACTGGATCACCCGGATGCGGTCGTCGCCGGCCTCGGGTGCCTGGATGATCGGCGCGGGCAGCTCGGAGCACGGCCGGACCGGAGTATCGGGCGAGGGGCCGCTGGTCACGCACAGGGTCTGGGTGGCCTTGAGGATGTGCCCGGCGATGGCCGGCGAGTCGAGGCGCACGATCTGGCTGCCCCCAGGCGAGGCGTGCCCGCCGATTCGCGTCGGGCCGTCGAACACGTCGATGACCGCGCCGTTGATCACGTTGCGCACGATCACGTGGCGGCCGTTCTCGTAGATCTCGGGATCGATCGCCGGGGCAGGTACGGGGTTGGGGCCTTCCTGCACGATCTCCGGCGCCGAGGGCGGGCTCGAATCCGAGCAGATGCGGTAGCGCGCCGTCACCCGTGCGTCGCGCACGAGCTCGGGATTGATGAAGGTCCACTGCCCGGCGCCCGAGCCGTTCACCTGCCCCACCACCGCCGGTGGGTCGAAGCCGCCGCCGCTGCGCGGATTCTCGGCCAGGAACTCGAGGAAGGAGCCGGGCACGATGTTGTGCGCCGCCGCAGCCTTGCCGCAGCGGTAGAGCGGCTTGGGATCGATCCGCGGAGGAGGCACGCCGTCGGGATAGTCAGCCGAGTGCGGACGCACCCGGGCGGAAGGAGAGGGGCCGCTGGTCACGCCCCCGAAGGTCTGGGTGGCCGTGACGTTCTGCCCATCCGTCAGCGCCGTCACCGCGAACCTCTGCCCCCAGGGAGCGTCGCTGACCCCGCCGCCGACAGGAGCGCCGTCGGCGAAGATATCGATACGGGCGCCGGGAATGAACCCCTTCACCGTCACCGCCGTGGCGCAGGTGTAGAGAGGCTCGACCACGATGGGCGGCGACAGCGAGCCGGGGTTCTCCTGCAGCTCGTCTCCGCCGCGGACGACATGGGGGTCGCGCTTGGTTTCATGGTTGCCGGGCTCGTCGTTGCCGTCGCAATGGACGAGCGCAAGGAGCGCCAGGAGCGCGAGCCCCAGCGAGGCGCAGGAACGCGGTCGGAGGCAGGTGGGCATGGCGGATCCTCCTGCACGGACAGGCGGTGCGAAGGGAGGATTCGTTACAGCCCGCGCTCACCAGCCCATCAGGTCGATGGCATACGGCAGCATCTTGAGCCACCACGGCCAGTCGTGGGCCACGTCGTGGCCCCAGACGTCGAGGAAGTGCGGAATCCCCTTGCTGTGGAGGACATTGGAGAGGAACCTGGAGGCTTCCGGCGCCTCGTACGCGCCCTGGCCGGTGAGGATGAGGATCTTGCACGCGGTCTGCAGCCTGTGGAGGTTGTCCCCTCCGAGGCCCGGCAGATACCAGGCCGGGTTGTTGAAGAAGGCGTTGTCGTCGCTGTAGCCGTGCAGATAGTCAGGCCCCAGATCGTAGAAGCCGCTCATGGCGATGACCGCGTCGAAGAGGTCGGGCCGGCGGAACAGCGCGTTGGCCGCGTGGAAGCCCCCGAAGCTGGCGCCGGCCGTGGCGACTCGCAGGTCCGCGGTGTGGCAGGCGCTGCGGATGTAGGGCACGACCTCGTCCTCGATGTAGCGCGAGTAGAGAGCCTGCCGCCGCGCCTGCTCCTGCACGGGCAGCCCGCGTTCCATCCAGGACTGGTTGTTGATGCTGTCGATCGAGAAGACCCGGACCCGCCCGGCCTCGATCGCCGGTGTGACGGCTCCGATTAATCCGAAACGTTCATTTTCCAGGAAGTCGGCCGCCGCCGTGGGGTACAGGAGCACCGGGTGCCCAAAGTTGCCGTACGAGACGATGGGCATGTCCCGCCCCAGGTTCGGGCTGTGCCAGCCCTCGATCTTGCGCTCCATCCGCTATCCCTCCAAAGTCGTTTACTCTACCGGAACTCAGATGCCGACCGTGAACGACAAGGCCCGGGCCTGCTGGGTGACCAGGAACACGATCGCCTGGAACCCGGAGGCCGTCCAGCCCGACTGGGCCGTGACGCTCCATTACGGGCCCGGCATCGACATCCCGCTGACCCGCGACCCGGCCGGGCTGCCTGCCGATGTGCGCGAGAAGTTCCCGCACCTTGCCAACCACGAGGCCTTCAAGATCCCGGCCGACCGTCTCGACGAAGTCCCCGAGGCGCTCCGTGGCCAGCTCGCCGTGTCGGCGAAGGACGGCAACGGCGCGCTGGTCGACGCCACCGGCCTTCAGATCCAGGGGGTGCTCGACGACCTCTACACCTACGAGGGACCGCTCGGGGTCACCTTCCAGGCCGGAGTGCCGACCCTGCGCGTCTGGGCGCCGACGGCGCGCTCGGTCAAGGCCGTGGTCTTCCCGGACGTCGAGCAGCCGATGACCTTCGATCCTGCAACCGGCGTCTGGAGCGCGACGGGAAGCTGGTACGGCCGCGAGTACCTCTACGAGGTGCAGGTCTTCGTGCGCTCGACCGGCCAGGTGGAGACCAACCGGGTCACCGATCCCTACGCAGTGGCCTTGACGCGCAACAGCGCCCGCAGCATCTTGGCGGACCTGAACGATCCGGCGTTGAAGCCCGCGGGCTGGGACACGCTGTCCAAGCCGCCGCTCGCAGCTTTCGAGGACATCGTCCTCTACGAGCTGCACCTGCGCGACTTCAGCGCCTCCGACCCGAGCGTGCCCGAGGCCCTCAAGGGGACCTTCAAGGCGTTCACCCTCACGGGTACGAACGGCATGAGCCACCTGGCCGCGCTCGCCAATGCGGGCCTCACCCACATCCATCTGCTGCCGGTCTTCGACATCACCTCGATCGACGAGGACAGGTCGACATGGCTCTCTCCCGCGGGCGACCTGCCCTCCTTCCCGCCCGACTCGGAGGCGCAGCAGGCCGCGGTGATGGGCGTCGCCGACCGCGATGGCTTCAACTGGGGCTACGATCCCTGGCACTTCACGGTGCCCGAGGGGAGCTACGCCACCGATCCAGCAGCTCGCACAAGGGAATTCCGCGAAATGGTGCAGTCGCTCTCCGGCATCGGCCTGCGGGTAGTCATGGACGTGGTCTACAACCATACCAGCGCCTCTGGCCAGAACGACCGCTCGGTGCTCGACCGCGTCGTGCCCGGCTACTACCACCGCCTGAATGCCGACGGCATCGTCGAGACCAGCACCTGCTGCCCGAACACGGCCAGCGAATTCAACATGATGGAAAAGCTCATGATCGACTCGGTGCTGACCTGGGCCAGACAGTACAAGGTGGACGGCTTCCGCTTCGACCTGATGGGCCACCACATGAAGCGCAACATGCTGAAGCTCCGCCAGGCCCTGGACGCCCTGACCCTCGCGCACGACGGCGTGGACGGCAGGAAGATCTACCTCTACGGCGAGGGCTGGAACTTCGGCGAGGTCGCCGACAACGCCCGCGGCGTGCAGGCGACCCAGGTCAACATGGCCGGCACCGGGATCGGAACGTTCAACGACCGGCTGCGCGACGGCGCGCGGGGCGGCGGCCCGTTCAACGGGCTGCAGGAGCAGGGTTTCCTGACCGGGCTCTACGACGACCCCAACGCCACGGACCAGGGGACGCCCGCGGAGCAGCTCGCCCGTCTCCTGCTCTACTCCGACTGGATCCGCGAGGGGATGGCCGGCAACGCCGCCGACCCGCAGGAAGCAATCAACTACGTCGAGGCGCACGACAACGACACGCTGTTCGACGCCATCCACCTCAAGGCACCCGCTTCGGCCAGCATGGCCGACCGCGTGCGCATGCAGAACCTGGGCATGAGCCTGCTGGGGCTCGGCCAGGGCATCCCGTTCTTCCACGCCGGGGTGGAGCTGCTGCGCTCCAAGTCCCTGGACCGCAACAGCTACAACTCGGGAGACTGGTTCAACAAGCTCGACTTCACCGGCCAGGACAACAACTGGGGCAAGGGCCTGCCGCCCGCGCAGGACAACCAGTCCAACTGGCCGATCATGGGCCCGTTGCTCGCGGACCCGGATCTCAAGCCCACGCCGGCCGACATCCAGAAGGCCGTGCTCCACTTCCGCGAGGTGCTCAGGATCCGCAAGAGCTCGCGCCTGTTCCGGCTGTCCACCGGCGCCGAGATCCAGGAGCGGGTGCGGTTCCACAACACCGGTCCGGACCAGATCCCCGGCCTGATCGCCATGACCGTCAGCGATCCGGACGGGGAGGTAGACCATCAGGTTCGGCAGGTGCTGGTGGTGCTCAACGCCTCGAAGGACGCGCGGGAGCTCGCCGTCCCCTGCGCCGCCTTCGTGCTCCATCCGGTCCAGGCCGCCTCGGCCGATCCCGTGGTGCGAGGCTCCGGCTACGACATGGGGACCTGCACGGTCTCGGTGCCGGGGAGGACGGCCGCAGTGTTCTGGGATCGCCGCCCGAAAGCTGTAAGCGACATCCAAAGTCTCGATGTCGCGTAAAAACTTTTTTGGCGACAAGGAATCTTTAAATATCGCTAAGAGCTGTGCTACGCGACACCGAATCTTTAAGTGTCGCGTAGCAGGCCTCTACGCGACATTAAGAGTCAAGATGTCGCGTAGCGAGTCGCTAGGCGACAACGAATCTTTCGTTGGCGCCTAAGAAGCCTGAGTGTCGCCTAGAATTCCTCCCCGTCGCGTAGTGGGATTTTCTGGCGACCTACTCCCCCATTTCCAGGAAGAACTCCATCAGCTCGGCCGACGAGCTCTCCATCTCGACCCGCAAGCGCTCGATCCGCTCGGTCAGGTAGTTGAACATCCAGGCCGCCGGGATGGCGACGAGGATGCCCAGGGCGGTCGTCACCAGGGCTTCCGCGATGCCCGAGGAGACGGTCTCGAACCCACCCTTTCCACCTGTATCGGCGATGGCCCGGAAGGCGTGGATGATCCCGACCACCGTGCCGAACAGCCCGACGAACGGGGAGATCGTGGCAATGGTCGCGAGGGTGCCGATGCCGCGCTTGAAGCGGGCGAGGGTGACCATGCTGGAGCGCTCCACCGCCCGCGCCGACGCCTCGATGACCGCCTCGGCCGGCAGCGAGCCGCGGGCGCTCTTCTGTTGCCAGGTGATGAGGCCGGCCGAGACCACCCGGGCGAGATGGCTGTGCGGGAAGCGGCCCGCGGCTTCGACTGCCTCGCGCAGCCAGTCTTCCCGTTCCTTTTCCGGTTGCTGAGCGAGCAGGCGCGCGAACTCCAGAGACTGGCGCCGAGCCCGGCGGAAGGTGAGCAGCCGCTCGGCCGACACCGTCAGGGACCAGATGGACAGGAGAACCAGGGAAAAGACCACGGCCACCCCGATGGCGCTCATATCCGTCAGGCCGAGGTACGAGAAGAAATCGGCTTCCTTCATGGAGGATCTCCCTATTCACCCGCAGGTGAGTTGATCGGCTTCGCCGTTGGCGAAGCAGTTGTTCGGGAGGCGCCCCTCGGTTGGATTAGAAGGGGGATGGGGGAATCTGGTTCCCTACCGCGACCGCTTGCCCACGAAACGCGCCAGCTCGCGCAGCGGCTCGCCCTTGCGGCCGAGGGGCGCGAGCGACTCCTCCGCGAAGCGGAGCAGCTCGGCTTCGAGCGCCTGGGCGCCCGCGACGCCGAGGAGCTTCACGAAGGTGACCTTGCCGGCGTCCTGGCCCACGTCCTTGCCCGTCTCCTCGGGCGTGCCCAGCACGTCGAGCAGGTCGTCCGAGATCTGGAAGGCGAGCCCGAGGTTCTTGGCAAAGCGGGCGACGACCTCGAGATCCTTGCGCTTCGCGTCCGCGGCCATGGCCCCGAGCTCGCCCGCGGCCATGAAGAGCGCGCCGGTCTTGTGGCTG
>DASUNJ010000216.1:0-4451 GCA_036277235.1 Thermoanaerobaculia bacterium
CGGCCCTCCCCCTACCCGCTCACCACCGTGGACCGCGATGCCCGCACGCTCGCGGAGATCACCATTCTGGACAGCCGCTCCGACCCGGAAGGCATCCGGCTGCGCATCCGGCTGGACAACCGCGGAGACACCGCCTGGCTCCACCGCGCTCCGAAGCCCGGCAGGGTCACGATCGCCCTGAGGTCGGGAGAGCCGGGCTCCCCCGCCCTGCGCGAACCGGACCGTCACGACCTGCCGCGGACCGTGCCTGCCGGAGACTCGATCGAGCTCGACCTGCTCTTCCAGCTTCCGGAGGACGCGCGGGACGCGCCCTGGGAGCTGGATCTCGTCAACGAAGTGAATTTCTGGTTCTCCGAGCGCGGCACGCGGCCGGCACAGGTGAGCTTGTCTCCGACAGACTGATCAGGCGGGGGCTCCCTTGCCCGCTCACCTGAGAGGCATCGCACGCGGGGCAAGAGGCTCCGTACGCAGGGCGACAGGCATCGAGCGCGGGGCAAGAGGCATCGAGCGCAGGGCGAGAGGCATCATGCGCAGGGCGAGAGACTTCGAACGCGGGGCGAGAGACATCGAACGTGGGGCGAGAGGCTTCGAACGCAGGGCAAGAGCCATCGCACGCGGGGCGAGAGGCTTGCCCCACGAGATGAGAGCCTTGCTCCACGGAACGAGAGGCTTGCCCTACGAGATGAGCGGCTTGCCCCGCGATGCGAGCGACCATCCCCGCGTTTCGAGCGACTATCCCTGCGGGGCAAGCGACTATCCCCGCGGGGCGAGAGGCTTCCCCCACGGGGCGGACGACTATCCCCGCGGGGCGAGTGACAATCCCCATGGGGCGGGAGACTATCCCCGTGGGGCAAGTGACAATCCCCGTAGGGCTAGAGGCAATCCCCACGGGGATAGAGACAATCCCTGTGGGGCAAGAGGCAATCCCTGTGGGGCAAGAGGCAATCCCCGTGGGGCAAGAGGCAATCCCCGTGGGGCGAGAGACAATCCCCGCGGGGCAAGAGGCTTCGCTCCCATGGGGAGAGGCTCCCCGCGCGATACGAGCGACTTCTCCCGCAATACGAGCGACTTGTCCCGTGGGGCGAGCGACCTCGCGCGCACGGCGAGAGGCTTCGCCTGTATCCGATACCTGCCGGGCTGCGGTCATAACCTCTTGCCCGGTCCCCCCCACATGGCGCCGCTGTTTTTGAAGCCCCCGAAGGGGGCGACAGCGTGTAGCCCGGCACGTAAGTGCCGGGTAACGCAGCCCCACAACATCCCAAGCCCCGGCAGGGGCGACAGGAGGGGCGAGGGGCGAAAGCCCCGCGGCGGGTTGGTGGCTACATGCTGCCGCCCCGCAACATTCCCCTGCGCCGCGTAAGTTGAGAGAATGCAGGCAATGCCCAACCGCCCGCCGATCCCGGCCGAGATCCAACGAGAGGTTCTGATCGAGGCTGGCCACCGCTGCGCCGTCTGCGGGG
The DNA here is from genome assembly GCA_036277235.1 of Thermoanaerobaculia bacterium. Lineage (GTDB taxonomy): Bacteria > Acidobacteriota > Thermoanaerobaculia > Multivoradales > UBA5704 > DATMER01. Next base: position 1,461 of record DASUNJ010000216.1, read on the forward strand.
CGGACCGTCCGCTGGAATTCGCCCACATCGTCGCCTGGAGCCGGTCCAAAGACCACTCGGCTGGGAACCTCCTCTGCCTGTGCGCGAGCTGCCACCAGCGGGCGGACATTGAAAAGTGGGGAGCCAAGACGCTCCGGCGGTACAAGCAGAAGCCGTGGATACGGACAGTTAGGATCTCCACCGGTCCGGATGCCGGAGGATTGGATTCCCTCCAGCCCCTCCACCAACTCCCTCCCCCACCCACCGACTTTACCGGCCGCGAAACCGAGCTGAACTGGCTGAAAAATGCCGTCGAAGCCGGGGGCGCCACGATCTCCGGCGTCCGTGGACGCCTGCGCCCTTCTCCTCACGATTGCGCCGCGGATCGGTGGCGTCGCGGGGGAGATTGCCCGCCTCTGTGACGGGCTGCCGATCGCCCTGCGCCTCGCGGGAGGCGCGCTCGCGGAGCGGACGGACCTGACGCCCGACTCCTACCTCCGCCGCCTCGCGGGCGAGAAGGAGCGGCTCGGCTTGATCGACGGCAGCCTCAAGCTCTCCGTCCAGCTCCTGTTAGAGGAACTGAAGGATCTATGGTGCAAGCTGGCGGTTTTTCCAGCCTCGTTCGATGCCGCCGCCGCGGCAGCGGTCTGGGGGCTACAACTCGATCCGGCCCTGGACTCCCTCGGGACGCTGATGAAGAGCAGCCTTGTCGATGGCGAGGACGGGCGGTACCGCCTGCACGATCTGGCCCGGCTCTTTGCGGACAGCCAACTGGCTGAAGCCGGCCGCAAGGAGAGCTGGGCCAGGCACGCGGAGCACTATTTCCAGGTTGTCGCCGCTGCCGGCGATCTCTATAAGAAAGGTGGAGACGCGCTCCTTGCCGGCCTGCGGCTTTTCGACTCCGAGTGGGCGAACATCCAGGTCGGCCAGCGTTGGGCGGCGGCCCAGGCCGGCCAGGAAAGGCGCGCGGCTGAGCTTGCGAGAGATTTCCCCGCTCGTGGTGCTTATATCCTTGATCTTCGCCAGAGCCCTCGGGAGCTAATCTCCTGGCTGCAGGCGGCCCTGGAGGCATCTCGAAGGCTCGAAGACCGGCGCGCCGAGGGAGCCGCCCTGGGCAACATGGGCTTGGTCTATGCGGACCTCGGCGAGCCCCGACGTGCCATCGAGCTCTACGAACAGAGTCTCCCCATCGCCCGCGAGATCGGCGACCGGCGCGGCGAGGGAAACTCCCTGGGCAGCATGGGCATGGCCTACGCGGACCTCGGCGAGTCCCGACGCGCCATCGAGTTTCATGAGCAGTACCTCGCAATCGCCCGCGAGATCGGCGACCGGCGCGGCGAGGGAAACGCCCTGGGCAGCATGGGCGTAGCCTACGCGGTCCTTGGTGAGCCCCGACGCGCCATCGAGGTCCATGAACAGCATCTCGCCATCGCCCGCGAGATCGGTGACCGGCGCGGCGAGGCCTACGCCAGTTGGAACCTCGGCCTTGAGCTTGAGAAGCAGGGGGAGCTGGCTCGCGCTGTCCAGTTGATGCAGGTCTGCGTGGACTACGAACGGGGACTTGGCCACCCCAAAGCCGAGGCTGGTGCCGCCTATGTGCAGGCGATCCGAGCACGGCTTGGGGCGGGCGAAGCGTAGTCCGAACCCCCTCCTCAATCCTCCCCCGCTTCGCGGGAGAGGAAGCCCCCGCCCGGAGAAAAAGGCAAAGGACGCCTCCTCCCTACCGCGGTATCACGCCGGAGCCGGATTCGGGTTGATCACTCGAAGTAGCCGACCACGTCGATGATGAAGTGCACGGGGGCGTCCGTGGAGGCCAGCACGATGACATTGCCGGAGCTATCGCTGGGAAGGGTCAGAAGCGCGTTGTTGGCCCGCGTCTGGCCCGCCGAGAAGTTGAGCAGGCTGCTCTCCGTTCCTTCCACGTCGGTCGGCCAGATCTGGATGTGGCCTGCCGCACCCGCTTCCACGGCGGTCACGTTCACGGCCGCGGCCTTGGCGGTCGCGGGAATGTCGCAGCTCCCGGTGATCGCGAAGACTTGCAGAGTGTGGGGTTGCAGCGGCTCGTCCGTGTTCCGCGTATCCACGAGCCGGCACGGCGTGACCGTGAAGTAGTCGCTCGACGGGGGCGGCTCACAGGCTGTCACCCGGACGTCGTCGAGGAACCAGCCGTCGCCGCCGAAGGAGCAGTCGGTGAATGAAAGAAACCCGACGTTGATCGTGTGGCCGGCGCAGCCCCCGGTGCCTGAGGTCGCAGCATCGCAGACCGCGTCGAGGTCGACCACCGTCTCCTCGAACTCCGCGGTCGTGCCGGTGAAGACCGGCAATCCGGGATAGTGCACGGTCGAGCCGCAGCCTCCGGCCAGCGTTCCGTTGTGGGTGGCGCCGCTCACGATCTGCGCGTCCTGGACGAGCGTGAAGATGCTGCTGCCGTCGACCTTCACCGCCAGCCGGCCGCCGTCCTTGCCCTCCTCGAAGTCGCGGCGGTGCCAGACGGAGAGCCGGGTCGTGGTCGAGTCGGCGGGCACCTGGAGGGCAGGCGACTCGGCATCGGAGACCTGATCGTCCGTGTAATCCCCGTCGCAGGTCTCGGCCTCGCCCCCGAAGCGGAAGACGTAGCTCTCGCTGTGGGCCGGGCAGGCCTGGATGCCGCGCCAGTCGTTGGTGGCGCTCTGGTTGCCGAACAGGAAGCCGGTGGTCCAGCCGTCCAGCCCGGAGCCGGACTCGAAATCGCTCGCGTAGAGCGAGATTGCACTGCAGCTCGCGGCCACGGACGGACTGAAGCTGCCCGTCAGAAGGACGAGGGCGCACGACAGGCACACAGGCAGAATCGTCTTGGGCATCTTTTCCCCTTCTCCCGTAGCACGAGCTTTGGAGATCTGCCCTATTCTGACTCATCTGCCGGCGCTGCGCCAGATCGATCCGGCGGGCTGACCCTGGGGCCTACCTGGGAATCACGCCGAGCAGGTACTTGATGTTCTCGTCGTTCCAGCGGATGCCGCCGCCGAGGAAGAA
>DASUNJ010000217.1:0-11113 GCA_036277235.1 Thermoanaerobaculia bacterium
GTCTGCGGGGTGATGGCCGCGCTCCCCGTCCTGGCCCACCTCCTGCTCTTCGTCCCTGCGAATCCTTCCCTCGCCATTCTCTTCCTGTGCGATGTCGCGCTCGCAGCCACGAGCTGGCTGACGGCGGTTCGCTGCGTTGCCGTCCGCTCGCGGCAAGCCGATCACCAAACCTACATGAGCTACACCTATACCTATTGTGTCGCGCTGCTATCTGCCGTCGTGGTGCTCTGAGCCCGTGCCCCCGGGTCGGAGGGGGGCAGGCTATCGATGTTCACCGCGCTCGCCAGCAGGATTTAACCCTCCCGGCGCCAATCTGGCACGTTGGATTGGAATCCAGAGTTCCAAAAGGCAATTTGGCACGTTCGCGGGCATTCTGGCAGGCTGGACGGCATTCTGGCACGTTGGATTTGCGCCCAGAGGTCCAGACGGCACTTTGGCGCGTCCGCGGGCAATCCGGCACGTCCACGGGCAATCTGGCACGTCCAGGATGTTTCCAGAGGTCTGGAAGGCAATTTGGCACGTTAGCGGGAAATCCGGCGCGCGCTGCGACCCGGGACGAGGTTCCTCTTGCTTGTGCACAACCAGCGTGGCCGATCGCAGGCCGTGGAAAACTCCAGATCCAAGTCCGTCTACTGCGTTGAAGCGAGCGATGGTTGTGCGGACACTGCTTCGGCGCACAAGGCCGGGCATTCGGAGTCTCTTCTCTCAGGAGCGGGAAATGAGAAATCTAGACGACCATATTGCTGCCACCTACACGACCCTTCGAGTCGGGATCATCGTGCTTGCGAGCGCCCTTCCTTTCATCTTGGCAATTGGCTCGGGTACGAAGATCTGCCCATCCATCAGCGCCTACTATTACGGCGATTTGAGAGACGTTCTGGTCGGCGTTCTCGTCGCCGTGGGCGCCTTCCTGTACCTCTACAAGGGATTTACGAAGCTCGAGAACTATGCGCTGAACCTCGCCGGGATCTTTCTGGTCGGGGTAGCCTTGGTTCCGACGGACTCGACTTGTCAAATCTCGGATACAGGGCCTTCGCTGCATGGAACCTTCGCGGTTCTGTTCTTTCTGGCCATTGCGTACGTTTGCATCTTCCGCGCGTCGGATACTCTGAGCTTGATCTCGGATGCGGCCAAGGCGGATCGCTACAGGAAGACCTACAAACTGCTGGGATTGGGAATGATCGTGATCCCCCTGGCCGTCGTAGTGCTGACGGTGGTCCTGCCGTCTCGCTCCGGGTCGGGGGCGAGGCCGACGGTCTTCCTGGTCGAGACGGCTGGAGTCCTGGTGTTTGCGTCGTACTGGCTCCTGAAGAGCCGCGAGATCGCGCTGTCGAATGCCGAGCGATTGGCGCTCCAGGGGAAACTGGCTGCGAGCCCACAGCAAGCGGCGGACACGTTCAAGCCGGCGGCCGTGACCGCCGCCGCGCCTCTTCCCGGTTGACTACCCCCCTGGAGAGGGGGCCGGCCAAGGAGCCTGAGCATCCGGGGTCTGCTCGAGGCCACCGAGTAAAGCTGCTGGAGGAGACAGGACGGCGACGGAGGCGTATCCTGGAAGCGACCGGAGAGTTCGCGGCCATGCGTACTCTGCTTCTCTCGCTTCTCGTGTTGCTCCTGCCCGCGGCAGCTGAGCCCGCCGCCTGGCGCTCCCTCGCCCCGGGCATGCGGCAGAGTTAAATCCGCCTTGGCCGTGGAGGCATCCAGCAATCCCCACCTATGTATCGCATAGTCCCTTTGGGCGGCACCTTAGCGGGGCCGCCCTCAGAACGCCGTCTTATTCTGCGCACACGCAGAAAGAGAATTCGTCTGTGGCGCACTGGTCGGTGTGGCCACAGTCTACTCGGGTGACACCGCCCGAATAACAGCGCGAATACTCGTTTGAGGTAATAGCAGTATCGCCTTCGCCTCCCAGGACCGCCCGTAGGTTTGGTAGAGAGAGATGCCGCAATGTTTCCCGACGAAGAGCAAGCTTCTTCTTCATATTCGTGTCCTCCTACTTAGTGAGGTGCCGGCCGCCTCGTGTAGCGAGCCAGGAAGGCTGACATTTATACCGTTCCACGCCTCAACTTTAAGCAGCCGGTCTCTATGTACTCCCCTTCCCGTGGCCCCAGAATAGGTGAGAATAGGTGTCGGGCAAGTGTGCCAGGGCCTGGCGATGCCGAAGCACCCAGGGCACTCTCGGGAGAAGCGCCTCTCTCAGAGGCCACGGTAGCGTTCAGTGAGGGCTCGCCAGCTTCGATCGCCGGCTACGGCGATGCAATCGCAGTCAAGCCCACGAACGGCAAGCTCGGTGGAAAACAACCATCGGGAAACCTTGCCAGGCGGTCTCCAGCTTTGAGCCTCTCAGCCGCCTCCCGGAAAACCGCAAGGAAGAGACCATAGGCCACCCTCAGCCCTCGGCGGGCAGCCTTGCTGGCCGCCTCTGTGACCGTCGGGCTTGCTCAAGACCGCCGATCGGCGCGCCACAGGCCGTTCGCCATATCTTCACCAGTTCATGAAATGTCCTCCTCCTTCTCGCCATCATAAGCAGGGCGGCCTGCAACGGGCGCACGCTCAAGCGCCGAGCGTTTGGCGTCAGTAGAGGCAGTGTCCGCTGTTTACAAACCGAAGAGGAGGTTTATCATGCGCAAGAGATCACTCGGCATTTGGCTGATGTCATTGTTGATTGCTGGCAGCCTGTGGGCACAGCCGCGCGCACAAGCGGATCTCAAGATCCGTTCACTCAACGCCGAAATGAAATATGGCAAGTTTACTTGCACCTTGGAGGTTCACAATGATAATGACGATGATGCCATAAAGACACAGCTGGTCATCCTTCTGCCGGTCGGAGTCAGCGAGGTGCCCTCCCTTTTGAAGATTACAGGAGGCGCAGGAACATGCAAGGCAAGCCCTCGGCTGGTCGATAAAACGCAAAGCTTTGTATTTTGCCAGTTTGATAGCATAGCGGTAAGAGGCACGAGGACGGTGCAGGTCGGCACGACCAATCCTCCGTTCGCGAAAACATGCGGGGCTTTCGTCTGGAGCCGTAGGCCGGACCCCGATCCCAGCAATAATCATAGGGAGACAAAACTGGAGTAAATGGGGAAGGCCCGCCGTCGGCGCTATGGATGAGCCTCCCGGACTGGGCCCGCCCAGAATAGGGTAGAGTCGGCGGCGGGCGGGGTGGCTGTAGGTCGAGCGATTCGCAGGCATGTTAAAATACGAGCCTACCCGGCGGCGACACGGAGAACAGTTCTCAATGGCCAGAACATCCATTCCAGAGAAGGACACCTGATTGACTCTTCGGCATCTGCCGCCGATGGCAATTGAAGGTCACCGGGCCTCCGGCGCGGGAAGTCCGGAACACCCGATGCGAGTCGCGACCCGGCGAGCGGCCGGAATCGACGCCCAGGGCTGGACCGACGAGCTCCGGCATGACGTTGAACGCTATTTCGACGGTCTCGCAGGCGAGTGGCACACCCGGACCTCTCCAGAGCGGACCGCGGTTGTGGAAGACGCGCTCACTCGCGGAGCCGCCGAAATCCGTTCCCCCCGTGATCTCGCAATCGAGGTAGGCAGCGGCATCGGTACTTACTCCGCTCTGCTCGCCGATCGATTCGCCAGGGTCTTGGCCCTCGATCTCTCACTTGACATGCTGCGACTCGCGCCAACCGAGCCGGCCCATCGCGTTCAAGCCGATGGCGCCGTTCTTCCCCTTCGCGACGCATCGGCGAGCGCGATTGTCCTCATCAACGCGTTTCTGTTTCCTGCCGAAGTAGATCGCGTCCTCGCTCCCGAGGGTCTGTTGGTGTGGGTGAACAGCAGCGGGGAACAAACACCGATCTATCTCCCTGTCGATGACCTCGTCGCCAGACTTCCCGGCGCGTGGCATGGCAGCGCCAGCCGCGCAGGCGAGGGCACCTGGTGCGTGCTGCAGCGCATGTAGCTCCTGAGGAGGATGGGCGACACGGCACCCGGGTCTGGGGTTCCGACAACGGCAAACCATGATCCCGCCATCCGCCTCCAGCCCATCGCTGCACGTCCTGATCATTGCAGTCGATTACTACCTGCCGGGCAGCTTCGGCGGCGTAGCGTACCCGAGCCTGCAAGGCTGCGTCCGCGACGCCGGCCTCGTCGAGGACTTCGTTCATCGGCTCGGCGTGGCGCCCGAGCGCATCAGCAAGCTGACCTCGACCAACCCCGTGGCCGGCCAGCCCGGCCCGGTCGAGCCGCCCGAGGCGCGACCGACCTACCGGAACATGGTCCAGGCCTTCCGCCGGCTGGCCGCTGCGGCCCACCCAGGCGACCAGGTCTATGTCCATTATTCCGGCCACGGCGGGCGCACCAAGACCCTCTGGCCGGAGCTGAAGCCGGACGGCCTGGATGAGGCGCTGGTGCCCATGGACATCAGCAGCCCGTCCGCCCAGTACCTGCGCGATCTGGAGCTGGCCCATCTGCTGCAAGAGCTCGTGGACAAGGGCCTGTTCGTCACGCTCGTGCTCGACAGCTGCCACTCCGGCGGCGCGACGCGAGGCATCGTCCCGAGCGGCGAGCATCTGAGCGTCCGCGGTGTGAGCTTCGTCGACGACACGCCGCGGCCGGCCGGGAGTCTCGTCGCCTCGCCCGGTGCGCTGGCGGCCACATGGCGGAAGCAAGACGGCCGGGCCACGCGGAACCTGACCGCCGCCACCGGCTGGCTGCCGGCCCCGGACGATTACGTGCTGTTGGCGGCGTGCCGGCCGCACGAGCTCGCCTACGAGTTTGCCTTCGCGGGCAAGGAGCGCAATGGAGCCCTCACCTACTGGCTGCTCGACGCTCTGCGCGGTCTGCGGCCGGGCATGACCTACAGAATGGTTTACGATCGCGTGCTGGCCCGGGTCCACGGCCAGTTCGAGCGGCAGACTCCGCTGGTGCTCGGCCCGGCTGACCGCCTGGTTTTCGGAATCGACCGACGGCCATCCCAGCCGGGCTTTCTGGTGATGAAGGTCGACGTGGGAGGCAAGCGGGTCCTCCTTCAGCCTGGGCAGGCGGCCGGCGTCCGCAAGGGTGCCCGCTTCGCCATCTACCCGCAGGGCATGGACCCGGCCGACCCGGCGAGGCGCACGGCCCTGGCAGAGGTCACCGGCATCGGGGCGAGCGATGCCTGGGCTGACGTCCTCGAGAGCTTCGGCACCGGCAAGATTGAACCCGGAGATACCGCCGTGCTGCTCGGCGCGGCGAAGCTGCGGCGGCTGGTCCGGCTGGTGCCCCGGACTGCCGAATCGGGCGCGGCGGAGAAGGGCGCTCTGGACCGCATCCGCCAGGCCCTGCCTCCGGAGGGTGAAGGGTGGGTGGCGGAAGTGCAGCCGGGTCAGGAAGCGGACTTTTGTGTCAGCTTGTCCCGGAGCGGGGGCGAGGACGTTTATGTGATCGGTGATGCCGCCGGCCTGCCGCTGCCGAACCTGCGGCCGGCGGTGCGCGTGGCCGACCCGGGCGCGGCCGGCGCGGTCGTTCGCCGCCTCGAGCACCTGGCCCGGTACCGCGCTGTCGCGGAGATCGAGAACCACGACGAGGACTCGCCCCTGGCGAGCCAGCTCGTCATCGAGCTGCTCGGCCGGCAGCGCGACTACGACCCGGCCGACAAACCGGAGCCGGAGCCCTTTCCCGACGGCGGTTTGCCGGAGCTCGACACCGGCGAGTGGGTCTTCCTCCGCATCCGCAACGAGTCCGGCACGGCCTTGAATGTCGCGGCGCTGAACCTGCAGCCGGACTGGGGCATTTCGCAGGTGTTCCCGAGCAGGAAAGACGCCTCGTTCGAAGCCCTGGAGCCAGGGAAGGAGCGGCTCCTCAAGCTGCGCGCCGGGCTGCCGGAAGGTTGTGCAGAAGGGACGGATGTGCTCAAGGTGTGGGCGACGGTGGGGGCTGCGGACTTCCGCATTCTGGAGCTGCCGGCCTTGGACCAGCCGCCACGGATGCGCGGTACCAGGGAGCAGGCCAGGAGCCGGGCTGGGCCCAGCCGGTTGGATCTGCTGCTGGGCACCCTGGCGACCGAGAAGCCGACGCGCACCCTGACGCCCGGCTCCTCCCCGAGCGAAGAATGGACGGCGGTCCAGGTCGCATTCCGCGTGCGCCGTGCGAATGGGCGAGACCATGGCGAAAGCGAACCGGCGTAAGCAGGTCGCCAGCCTGAACGAGCAAACCCTGCGGCTGCAGCACCAGGGCCAGCACGCCCAGGCTCTCGAGAACGCCGCCAAGGCCTACGAGCTGAGCCATCGGCACCTGGACCCGAAGCAGCTGGAGTACCTCACCAGCATCATGTATCGGGCGGGGGTGAACCAGGCACTTGGCAACTTCACCGCCGCCGAGCCGCTCTACCGCGAAGCGCTTGCGTGCCTGCGCGAGCAGGGCGATGAAGAGGGCCTTCCGGTCGCTGCCTTCCTCCTCACTCAGCTGGCTCTGCTGCATTTGATCATGAACAGCTACGCCGAGGCGGAGCAGTTTTTTGAGCAGGCGCTGGCAGCCCAACGATCGACTCTGGGTGAGGACCATCCGGACGTCGCCGTGTCCCTGAACCACCTTGCCAACCTGAGCCGGCGACGGGCGGATTACGCGAAAGCGGAGCGCCTGCACGTGCAGGCCCTGGAGCTGCAGCGGCGGACCCTGGGTGAGGGCCACCAGGATGTGGCCATGAGCTTGAGCAACCTGGCGGGCCTGTACCAGGAGACCGGCCGCCATGCCGAGGCGATGCCACTCTTCCAACAGGCGCGGGAGATTTTTCGCAACACCGTGGGCGAGGCGCATTCGGATTTTGCCGTCAGCCTGATCAACCTGGCCGCGCTCCACAGTGAGATGGGGGAGTATGCGGAAGCCGAGCGGCTCTACAACCAGGCGCTGCCCATCTTCCGCGCCGGCCAGGAACCGGACCGCGAGCGCTACGGCACCTGCCTGGGCAATCTGGGCGAGCTGTACCTCGAAATGGGCGACTACGCCAGGGCCGGGCCGGTCTTGCAGGAAGCCCTGGACATCCGCCGCGCGATGCTTGGCGAAGAGCACCCGGACGTCGCCCTGTCGCTCAACAACCTGGCGGGGCTGCACAAGTCGATGGGGAACTACGAAGCGGCCGGGTCGTATCTGCGCCAGGCCCTGGAGATCTGGCGGCGGACGGTGGGGGAGAAGCACCCGCGCGTTGCGACCGCCCTTCACAACCTGGCAGGGCTCTGGGCTCTGGCAGGCAATTACCCGGAAGCGCAGGATCTTTACCGTCAGGCGCTGGACATCAAGCGCGAGGCCTTTGGCGAGGGGCCGGAGCTCGCCAAGAGCCTGCGCAAGCTGGCCGACGTACAGACCGCGCTGGGCAACTATGTGGACGCCGAGCGCTGCCATCGCCAGGCGTTGGAGATCCAGCGCCGGAGCCTGGGAGAGTGGCACCCGGATCATGCCGGGGAGCTTCACAGCCTGGCTGGGCTCTACAGGGACATGGGGGATCGGGAAGAGGCGGAACGGCTGTACCGTCAAGTCCTGGAGATCGACCGCAGGACGGTGGGCGAGAAGCACCCGTACTATGCCGTCGCCCTGAGCTCCCTGGGCGGGCTGTGCGCCTTGAAGGGAGACTATCCCCAGGCCGAGCTGCTCTATGGGGAGGCGCTGAGAATCGAGCGCGAGGTCTTGGGCGAGAAGCATCCGGACTTCGCCGCCGGCCTGAGCCATCTGGGCGAGCTGTGCCGGTTGATGGGCAGGTCCGCCGAGGCCGAGTCGCTCCACCGGCGCGCGCTGGAAATCCGGCGCACGGCCCTGGGGGAGGATCACCCCGATTTCGCCGAGAGCCTGAACAACCTGGCGCTGATTCACAAGTGGGGAGGCGGTGATTCCCTGGCAGCCGAGCCGCTCTACCGGCAGGCCCTGGAGATCCAGCGCAAGGTCCGGGGGGAAGAGCATCCGGCCTACATCAACGGTCTGTACAACCTGGCGGTGGTGTTTGCAGCCACCGATCGCGAGGCGGAGGCGCTGAGGCTGATGGAGGAGGCGAGCGCGCTCCAGGACCGTCTTCTCGGCCGGGCCTTTGCGATCGGCTCCGAGAGGCAGCGGCTGGCTCACCTGGCGACTCTCCAGAAGGACTTCTACGCCTTTCTCTCCCTGATCCTCCAGCATCGTCGGCAGTCGGCCGATGCGAGGCGGTCGGCCTTCGATCTGGTGCTGCGCCGCAAGGCCATCGGCGCCGAGGCTCTGGCCGCCCAGCGCGCCGCGGTCCTGGGCGGCCGCTACCCTGAGCTGGCGCCGAGGTTTCGGGAGCTGACCGGCCTGCGCATGCAGATCGCCCAGCAGGAGCTGGCGGGGCCGGCGCAACCGGGTCCGGACGGACTGCTGGCCCATGGGCAGATGCTCGCCCAGTGGAACGCCCGGAAGGAGCTGCTGGAGACGGAGCTGGCCCGCCAGGTGCCTGAGATGAGCCTGGACCTGCAGGCAGGAGCGGTCGACCGTCCGGCAGTCGCGCGGGCCCTTCAGGCGGGCGAAGCCCTGGTCGAGCTCGTCCGCTTCCATCCGTTCAACTTCAAGGCCATCCCCGGCCGTGGGGATGCTCTCTGGGAACCGGCAAGATACCTGGCGTTCATTCTTCGCGCCGGCTGTCCGGATGACGTGCGAATGCTCGACCTGGGAGAGGCAGGGCTGATCGACCCGCTGATCCGGGACTTTCGGGCCGAGATCACGGGCGAGAAGGGCCGAGGCCGCGATCGCAACCTGCTGCCGGAGGAAGACCTGCCCCCGGCCGCTCCCGCCGGCCCGTCCCTGTACGCGGCCCTCTTCGAGCCCCTGCTTCCCGATCTTGGCGAAGGCTGCCGTTTCTTCCTGGCACCGGATGGCGAGCTGACGCAGCTCCCCTTTGAGGTGCTGCCGCTGCCTGACGGCCGGCGGGTCATCGAAGCGTACACGGTCAGCTACCTGAGCTGCGCCCGCGACCTCGGCCGCTTCAGGGTGCCCTCGGTGGGCCAGCCGACCGAGCCCCTGGTGGTGGCCGATCCCGATTTCAACCTGGCTGTCGACGGACCGGCAGAGCTGACAGCAGGGAAAGGCAGCCGCCTGTCGCGGAGCCTGGATGATCAGCAAGTTGAATTCTCCCGCCTGGACGGTACGCTCCTGGAGGGCAGAGAAGTCGCCGAGATCCTCGGGATCGAACCCTGGCTTGGTCCCGGCGCCCTCGAATCTCCTCTCAAGGCCCGCCAGTCGCCGTGGATCCTCCACCTGGCCACGCACGGCTTCTTCCTGGAGAACCAGGAGGGAGGCACCGGGGGGGCGCTGGGCAGGCTGGCCGAGGTCCGATTGGAGAACCCCATGCTGCGTTCGGGGCTGGTCCTGGCTGGTGCCAACACCTGGCTGCGCAAGGGCCGGCTCCCCGATGCCGCCGAAGACGGCTTCCTGACAGCGGAGGATGTGGCGGGGTTGGACCTCCTGGAGACCGACCTGGTGGTGCTGTCGGCCTGCGACACGGGACTCGGCGCAGTCCAGGTCGGTGAGGGGGTGTTCGGCCTGCGCCGCTCCTTCCACCTGTCGGGTGCCCGCACGCTGGTCATGAGCCTGTGGAAAGTGCCAGATGGGCCGACCCAGGAGCTGATGGGGGATTACTATCGCCGCCTGAAGTGCGGGCAGCCGCGGGCCGAGGCTCTGCGTCAGGCCCAACTGACGATCAAGGGCAGGTATCCTCATCCCCGCAACTGGGGAGCGTTCATCTGCCAGGGTGACCCCGGTCCGCTTCAGCGGTGAGCACTCGGCGCTTCCTTTTTGTGTCGTCTCCTCTCTCGCTTCGAGCCGGAGGCTGAGCAACTCTCACGTCCGCCTTCCGTATGCAGGAGGGAGGGCAAGCGATCATCATGCCAGTGCAAGCAGGGCGGATCGAGAGCACGGCGGTAACGACCCGGGCAGCGGTGGTGGCAGGACTCATCCTGCTCGCGCCCGGCACGGTCACCTACGCGGCAGAAGGCGCCCCGGAGATTGCGAGCATACGCCGTTTCGTCGAGAGACAGATGCGGGTGTCAAGGTTGCCGGCGGTCGCCCTGGCGGTCGTCCGTCCGGAACAGGAAATCTATGCGGCGGTGCTGAGCCGGGAGAGCACGGACCTTACGCCGGACACACCGTTTCTCCTCGGCTCCGTGACCAAGACGATCACGGCGCTCGCTATCGCCCAGCTCGCGGATGCGGGCAAGCTGCAGTTCGATGACGCAGTCTCGAAGCATCTGCCCGGTTTCGCGCTGAACGCCGGCGACGGCGGCCGCACGATCACGCTGCGCCAGCTTCTGACGCATACGAGCGGCTTGCGGCAGTGGAGCGGCCATGATCGCCGTGCGCAGCGCGAAGGGAGGTTCGATCACATTGCTCCTGCCCGGCCGCCGGGGACCAGGTTCGAGTACTCGAGCCTCAACTACATGATTCTCGGCAAGGTCGTCGAAGCTGCCTCCGGGATGCCATATGGAGAATACGTGCGAGCTCACATCTTTGAGCCGCTCGACATGGGGAGCAGCTTCACAGACCTGGAGTCCGCGCGCGAGAAAGGGCTCGTTCGTGGCCATTGGTACGCTTATGGGCTTGCGATTCCGGGGCAAGAGACTCAGCAACCCGAGCCGCTCGTGCCCGCCGGGTTTCTGATTTCCAGTGCGCGTGATCTCGGCCACTATCTCAGCATGCTCCTCAACGAGGGACGGTTCCGCGGCCGGCAGGTCGTCTCGCGTGAGGCACTGGGCGAGATGTTCAGGACCTGGGACGGTGGCGCGACCGGCGCCGGTATGGCTTGGGGGATTGGGAGCACCCGCATTGGCCACGCAGGTTCCACGCCGACGTTCAGTGCTCGGCTCGCGCTGCTCCCGGAGGCGCGCTACGGGATCGTGATTCTCACCAACGTCAACAGCGGCCCCTTCTTCCCGGGCACCGCCGCCGTGATGGACGGCGTGTCGCGGATCATGCTCGGTGAGGATGCGGAGCCCGCCCGGCCTGACGAGATCCTTCTCAAGGTCGGTATCCTGATCCTTGTGATCGTGGGCGCAATTCGTACGTTTTCGAGATTTCGGCACTGGTCGCAACACGGCTTTCCCCATCGCTTGTCGGTGTCCCGCCGTGTCGCGCTGCCATTGGTCAAGGAGGCTGCGGCTGCGGCTATCGTGCTGTTTGTCAT
>DASUNJ010000218.1:0-2489 GCA_036277235.1 Thermoanaerobaculia bacterium
GTGCCAGGCGAGCGCATCCTCGCGGCGGATGGCGCCGAGGGTGGCGTATGTCTCGTTCCAGCCGTAGGGCGAGTCGGGTCCGTAGACCAGCTCCTGGAACTCGCGGAACAGGATGTCGAGCAGCTCGTCGTTCTGGCGGGAGACATTGGTCACCGCCCGGTTGCGCTCGACCTCCAGCTTCTTCGGGTCGAAGGCGGGGCGGCGGAGCACGTCGGCGAGGATGCGCAAGCCGTCGGGAAAGTCCTTCTTGAGCGAGTTGAAGGTGACGCGCGCGGCGTCCTCGGTCACTCCGACCTCGATGGCGGCGGCGCGGCTCTCCAGCCAGTCGTCGAGCTGGTCGCCGTTCATCCTCTCGGTGCCGCCGGTGCGGAGCACGCGCCCGGCAAGCTCGGCGAGGCCGATCTTGTCCGCCGGGTCGTAGCCGGAGCCGGCGCGGACGAGCACCGTGGCCTCGACCAGCGGCAGCTCGTGGTCTTCGAGGAGGAGGAGGACGAGGCCGTTCTCCAGCTCGACCCGCTGCGGCTCCGGGATGTCGAAGCGGGCGAGCGGCGGGAAGCGGATGTCCTGGACGCGGTCGACTTGCGCCGCGGCCGGGAGGGCGGTCAGGAGCAGCAGGGCGAGAAGATGTCTCCGATAGCGAATCATCGCGTGCTCTCCTTCGTCGTGGAGGGCCGGGTCTTGCTCATGGCGACCGTCCGGTTGTTCTTCTGGAAGGTCTCGCCGGCGACGCGGCGGATGTCGGCCTTGGTGACCTTGTCGATGCGGTCGAGGTAGCGGAACAGCTCGCGCCAGTCGCCGTAGAGGCGCTGCTGATCGGCGAGCAGGTCGGCAAGGGTCTGATTGTCGCGCATGGCGCGGAGGAGGTCGGCCTTGGTCCGGGTCTTGAACTTGGCAAGCTCCTCGTCCGTGACGTCCTCGTTCTGCAGGCGCGCGATCTCGGCGTGGATGACCTCCTGCACCTGCTCATTGGTGACACCGAAGGCCGGCATGGCGAAAATCGCCCAGAGGTTCGGGTACTTGTTGCCGGGATAGCCGGAGAACGAGCCCGCCTGGACCGCGAGCTTCTTGTCGCGCACCAGGGTGCGGTACAGCCGGGAGGTGCGTCCGCGGCTGAAGATGTCGTCGATGGCGTCGTAGACCGGCTGGTCGGGGTGGGTGTTGGCCGGCTTGTGGTAACCCTCCAGGTAGATCGGCTGTGCCGCGTTTTCCAGGACCACGATCTTCTCGGCGTCCTGGGGCGGCTCGACCGTGCGCAGCGGCTGCGGTCCCGGGCGGGCCGCGATGCGGCCGAAGTACCTCTCCAGCACCGGGATGACAGTCGCGGGCTTGACGTCGCCCACGATCACGGTGACCAGGTTGGACGGGGCGTAGTAGGTTTCGAAGAACTTCTGGGCGTCGGTGGCGGTGAACGACTGCAGGTCGCTCATGTAGCCGACGACCGGCTGCTTGTACGGGTGCGCTTCGAAGGCGGTGACCTGGAACTGGTCGAGCAGGCGTCCGATGGGGCTGTTCTCGCCCATGCGGCGCTCCTCCTGGACGACGTCGCGCTCCTGATAGAACTCGCGGAACACGGGGTGGAGGAAGCGCTCGGACTCGAGAAAGGCGAAGAGCTCGAGCTTGTTCGAGGGCAGGGAGTAGTAGTAGCGCGTGTCGTCGGCGGTGGTGGAGGCGTTGATGCCGTTGGCGCCCTCACGGGAGAGGATGGTGTCGAAGCCGCCGACGTCGTCGATGAAGCCGGAGGCCTCGTTCTGCCGGGCGCGAAGCTCGGCAAGGAGGGTCTCGACCTTCTTCGGGTCGGACTTGGGGGAGAGGCGCTCGGCCTGGTAGGCCTCGTAGGCGGCCTCCACGGCTTCGAGGGCCTTCTTCTCCGCGGCCCAGTCCTTGCTGCCGATCTTCGGGCCTCCCTTGAAGGCCATGTGCTCGAACATGTGGGCGAGGCCGGTAATGCCGGGCACCTCCTGCGCCGAGCCCACGTCGGCGAGGGTGCAGAAGGAGAACACCGGCGCGGTCGGCCGCTCGACGAGGATGAAGGTCCATCCGCTGGCAAGCTTGTGGACGGTGGTGCGCTCCTCGAATGACTTGAGGTCCTGGCCCATGACCGGCAGGGTGGGCAGGGCCAGCGCGAACAGCGTCAGGGCCGCTCGGGCGGCGAGTTGTCGGCTCATAAAGATCCTCCAGGAGAAGAGTTTAAAGGATGGCCGCTCGCGCGAGCGCCGGCTTCTTGCAGTTGTACGAAAATCAGGGGCAGGGTGTTTGGGGGGCGCCCGGTCGTCAATCCATGGTACGGTATTTCCCTTGAACACGACGGAGGAAGTTCTCGGTGAGATCCGGCTATAGTAGTGCGATGGCTATGTCGGTGGATGAGGACCGGCTCAAAGACCTGCTCAAAGCTGCCCTTGTGGAGATCTTGGAAGAGCGGCGAGATCTGGTCCTCGACGTGATCGAAGAGGCCCTGGAGGACGTGGCGCTCGTGCGGAGCCTGGAGGAGG